>CAZJYH010000954.1:0-1820 GCA_964549365.1 uncultured Alphaproteobacteria bacterium | reverse complement strand
TTCGCAGATACGTGATCGTGCCGTTGGTGGGCTTCTCGGCGGAAATGACCAGCGAAAGATTCGGGGCATCATCGGCGCCGTTGGTCAGCAGAAAGGCGATTCGGAACTCCTTGCCGCGGTTGTCGACGCGATTGCGGCGTGTCTGGGCATCGAGCGCCGCCGATCCCGCGATCAGCGCCGCCAGCATCACCAGTATGATTCGCACTCCCTTATCGCTTCGTCGCATAACTGCCTCGGCGTTGCTTCAATGTGATCACGCGCATACAACTTCGGTGTCGATTCAAGACCCGGGGGCAGTGCCGCGCATCGCCGCGCGGTATCTCGCCCGTTGCACGCATCGCCCGCGTGGGCCGTCATCGACGGCCGCACGACACAACGACGTGTCAACATCCCCGGTGATACATACGATCGGTTCCCGGCGGCCGATTTCACAGATAGACACATCAAGCCCCCCTTGAGTTACTTACGCCCGGAATCAGGCGCCGGAGCGGCGCGGCGCAAGATCGATATGTGGGCTTTTCACGCCGTGAGGGACGGCCGCGGGAATCGTGGCATTCGGAATCTGGAGCGGTTCGTAATTTGGCGTTTCAACTATGCAATTGCAATCCCGATCCTCTCTCGCGCCAATTAAAACTCCCGTCACCGATCTCTTCGGAATTGCGATTCCGATCGTTCAGGCCGGGATGGTCTGGTGCAGCGGTCACAGGCTGGCCTCCGCCGTCTCCAACGCCGGCGGCCTGGGCCTCATCGGCGCCGGTTCGATGAAGCCGGAGCTGCTCGCCGAGCACATCCAAGCCTGCCGAAGCGAGACCGACCGCCCGTTCGGCGTGAACATCCCGCTGATTCGAGGCGATGTGGAACGTCTCGTCGAGACCACGCTGGCCGAAGGCGTCCGGATCGTCTTCACCTCCGCCGGCAATCCCGCCCTGCACGTCGAGAAGATCAAGGCCGCCGGCGCCGTGATGGTGCACGTGGTGGCGTCGGTGAAACACGCGTTGAAGGCCGAATCCGTGGGCGTCGATGCCGTGGTCGCGGAGGGATTCGAGGCGGGCGGGCACAACGGGCTCGACGAAATCACCACGCTTTGCCTGATTCCGCAGGTCGTCGACGCGGTGAAGATCCCGGTGATCGCCGCCGGCGGCGTCGCCGACGGACGCGGGATGGCCGCGGCGATGGCGCTCGGCGCCTCGGCGGTGCAGGTCGGGACACGATTCGCGGCAACGTTCGAAAGCTCGGCGCACGAGGCATACAAGCAGGCGGTCGTGGGCGCCTCGGACACGGCAACGGTTCTCACGCTCAAGGCCGTGACACCGGTGCGATTGATTCGCAACGCGTTCGCGATCGAGGCGCTCACGGCCGAACGCGCCGGCGCGAGCGCCGAGGAACTCCGCGCGCTGCTCGGAGCCAAGCGTGAGCGGCGCGGCATCTTCGAGGGGGACGTGGAACAGGGCGAGCTGGAGGCGGGACAGGGGGCCGGGTTGATCCACGAGATCCTTCCGGCGGCCGAGGTGCTCTCCCGCATGGTGGCGGAGTTCCGCGCCGCCACCGCACGGCTCGGCGCGCTCGCCTAGCGGGCGTTGAACGATGTGACCCTGGCCTCAGGCTCGCAGGCGCACCGGGTTCGGAGTCAACTCCGAACCAACGACGTTGTCGGGTGGGCGCGCCTCATTGTGTTGTCGCGGGGAACCCGCATTGTGTTGCCGCGGAGTACGCCCAGTGTGTTGCCGCGAGGGACCCCCAGTGTGTTGCCGCGAGGGACCCCCATTGTGTTGCCGCGAGGGACCCCCAGTGTGTTGCCGCGAGGGACCCCCAGTGTGTTG
>CAZJYH010000953.1:0-1826 GCA_964549365.1 uncultured Alphaproteobacteria bacterium | reverse complement strand
GATGCCGGCGGCCTCGCGTGCCTCCGCGCGCATGCTCGCATGGCTCATCGTGGCGGGATGCTCGATCAGCGACTCGACGCCGCCGAGCGACTCGGCCAACGCGAAGACGCGTGTGGTGCGGAGCACGGCGTTCACGCGCTCGATACCGCCACGCAACGCAAATGAGACCACGCCGCCGAAGCCCTGCTGTTGCCGCTTCGCAAGCTCATGCCCCGGATGCGTCTCCAGGCCCGGGTAGTACACCGTCTCCACGTCCGGGTGATCGGCGAGGAAGCGGGCAACGGCCAGCGCGTTCTGTTCATGCCGGCGTGCGCGCAGCGGCAGCGTCTTCACGCCCCGGAGCACCAGCCAGGAGTCGAACGGCTGCGCGGTGGTGCCGTGCGCGTTCGCCGCGAACGCCAGGCGTGCGTGTTGCTCCGGCGTGCGCGCGATCACCGCGCCCCCCACCACGTCGGAGTGGCCGTTGATGTACTTGGTGGTCGAGTGCACCACGATGTCGGCGCCGAGCGCGATCGGCTGCTGGAAGAGCGGGGAGAGGAAGGTGTTGTCCACGACGAGCAGGATCCCCTCGGCGCGGGCGAAGCGGGCCGCCGCCTCGATGTCCACGATCCGCAGCAGCGGGTTGGAGGGGGTCTCTACCCAGAGCGCGCGGGTGTTCGGCGTGCGGGCGTCGACGAGCGCGAGCGGGTCCGTCAGGTCCACGAAGGTCACATCGATCTTCCCCTGCTCGCGCAGCGTACAGAGCAGGCGCTCGGTGCCGCCGTAGCAGTCGTGCGAGCAGATGATGTGATCGCCGGCGTTGAAGGTTGCGAGCACGGTGGAGATGGCGGCCATGCCGCTTCCGACGGCCACGGCGCCGGCGCCCCCCTCGAGATCGGCGAGGGCATCCTCCAGCGCCGCGCGGGTCGGGTTTCCCGAGCGGGTGTAGTCGAAGCCCTTCGTGCGGCCGATGTCCTCGAAGCGGAACGTTGCGGACTGGTAGATCGGGACGGCGATGCTGTTGTACGAGTCGTCGGTGCGCTGCCCGGCAAGCGTGAGGCGGGTTTCGATCTGCATGGCGTTCTCCGGTTCCTGTATGAGTGTGAGATCAATGTTCGACAGTGTCGATAGAGAGATCTCACCAGGAACGAGAGCGATCGGCCCGGGCGGCCGAGCGGAGAGCGCGTTGGCGCGCACGGTGCCACGCGCCGCGAACGCGGCGCAGGCCATGCACACAAACGAAACTGCCCCCTCTGATAGCGGAGCAGTTGAGGAGGCAGACGAAGCGGCATCATCGGCGATGCCCGAGCGTCACGGCGCCACCCCATCTCCCCTGAAACGAAAAACCCTCCGTGGAAGCGGAGGGCAACGAATACGCGGAGCAAGGCGCGCGGTTCTTCTGTGCCCTCATCTTCCCTGGTTCTTCGCCCAGGCAGGATTTAGCACCTGTCGTTCGTGCCTGGCTTGCGCCAACCGAACCGGTTGCTACGACGTCAACGGGCCTGATCCCTCGGTCGTTCTTGATGAGTTGGCATGAACATACAACGCCGCGCCGGGCGAACGCAAGCGTTTTCTGTGTGAAGGGGTGTAATCGGGGGTGTGGGTGGTGGTTGGGGCTTCGCGTTCTTTGCGCCTTGGCGGTGGCTTCATGTTGGACGCTGGACGCTGGACGTTGGACGCTGGACGTTGGACGCTGGCGCTCGGGGAGAGGTGGGTGACGGTTGATTGAGACGAAGTATGAACCCAAACCGTGAGTTTTGTTCGGTAGGTTTTGTCAATTGAAAATGAGAAGATAGATTGTGTGCTCATCCTTCTAACATTGGAGAGTCAAATGAGTTTGCACGTAC
>CAZJYH010000952.1:0-1830 GCA_964549365.1 uncultured Alphaproteobacteria bacterium | reverse complement strand
CAGCGGGACAAACAGGTTCTCATTGTGCCGGCGCAGACGCACCGCGATCACGACCGGCTTCACGGGTAACCCCGAATGTGCTTGCGGTGGCCAAGGGGCCAGTGGAGCGCGCACCCGCTGCTTTATCCGTGCCGAGGAGATATTGAGGCTTGCCGCTGCTGTAGGGGATCTGCAAGTCGCCATGGGAAATGCCGTGAACGCAGGGCCGACGCGCAGATCACGGGCCCCATGGTGCAGGGGAGAGTCTCAAAGTGGGTAATTTTCAAGGACATCGGTCCCGCGCCGGCGCTCTACGCGGACGATGTGATCGCGTATGTCAGGCACGCCGTCGATGACGGCCAGTTCGGTCACGGCGTTCACGATGCCGCGCCGCGCTCGTTCATCGAAGGGGTAGTCGGCGATAGGGGAGAAGGTTGAGGATCCGCGTTTGGCGGCGCTGGGCCAAAGCGTGGCACCGGAGTTGATCGGCGATAGCCGGATGCTCGATTCGTAGGACTGGACCAGGCTGGCGGTATCTACTGTCAGGACATCGTGTTCGCGGTTCCGGTAGAGACGCGCTCCGAGCAGTGTCTGCAATTTGTCCGGGTGCAGCCAGAAAAACACGCGATTATTCAGGGTCTGGAGCCACTCGGCCACAGACATATCGGTGAGACAGTCTTGTAAGAATTGCAGCCGAAGCGGCGCTTGATCGCGGATCGTGACTGTTCCGAGTACAGGATGGTCGGCCACGACAGAGCGTGCCCGCCGCTCACGAAGGGCCACGTGATCGAACGCGCCTTCGGAGGTGCTGACGATCTGCTCGGTGCTCCACAGCCCGTGCTCTGCAATAATTGCCCAGCTGCCCGCCCACGCCATATGGAACAGTTGTGGATACTTCTCTATCAGTTCGTCGTTAGTCATCGATTCCCTTGCGCCCAATCACCATTCACGGCGATCGATCACACTACGCGTACTGAACCGAGTGCCGATCAACGACACGGGCGCGCCGGAGACCCTTTCAACTTCTTCGATGAAATGGATTGTGTCAGTGTCCAACTGGTCGTAGCGCCGGGCCTTCTCGTTATCGACGTGCAAGTAGTCGGCGAAGGTGAGCGCTATGTCGGTGGCTCCGTTGAGTTCAGCGGCGCGTTTGAGCAGCTGCCAGTCGAACTCGGCGACTCTACGCTCGACGTTACTGACCGATCCGCGCTCGGCGCTCTGTAGCTTCTCTACGGGTATCCCGGATCTCTCGGCGATTTCAGACCACGGCAGTTCCTGTGACATCCACCCGGAAGTGCCGTCCCCGGGCGGGTTACCGACACGGATCGGGTAGGTGCGGGTCACCATGATGACCCGGCGCACACGATGCGGCCCGATCCCGGCTTCTGCAAGGCACGCCGCTGTGGTGGTGTCACGGCTGGTCACATACGGGTAGCGGCCGTGATAGAGACTTAGGGCCGTGCCCTGAGTGCCCTCGAGCAGCACGCTGCGTCCGGCGCGGAATACGTCCTCGAGAACCTCAGCGGCAGGCACCGCGGTGTAAGGCTTGAGTTCTGCGACATGGCGGGCTAGCCGCACCGGCGGCTCCGAACGGTGACGGCCCATGATGCGCCGTGCGGCCGCGGCCCCGCCACCCTTGCCCGTGGAAGCGATGCCAGACTTCAGTTGCTGCTCGGCCGCGATATCGGCCGACTCGATGATCATGGCTTGCGGGTCGATGAACAGCCGGTCGACCTCTACTTGGCAATCACTGATCTCGGTCATCAGAACATCCAGATCGAGTGTGGCGCCAGGCCCGATCACCAACGTGGCTGTCGGATTGGCTAATGTCCCGGACGGCAATAACCGATG
>CAZJYH010000951.1:0-1830 GCA_964549365.1 uncultured Alphaproteobacteria bacterium | reverse complement strand
GCAGAAGATTTTGGTTGCCAGCCCAGGGTGCTCGGCTCCGAGCGAGTCGGTATTCATCACCACGATCGGAGAATACCCGAGCGCCGGCGTGTATGGGAAGCCGCTCCCGAGTTGGAAGCTGGCCCCCAGTTCCAGCCAGGTGTTGGCCTTGTAGTTCAACACGAGATTCAACGTGTGTCGCTGATCGAAGTTGAACGGGAAGGTGACGCCCTCTCGATATCGATTCGCCCACGCCAGCGTGTACCCCAGCCATCCGCTCCACCTGGAATCCGCACGGCTGTTAATCTTCTGCAGCAGGATCTCCACGCCGTACGCCTCGCCGGTTGCCTCATTCACGGGAACGGATGTCAGCGAGTCCCCGACGGTGGCGACGGGGGCATTCCATCCGGTCGCCAGGCGCAGATCGGCGCCGTCGCGCGGGGTGCTCACGTACTTCGTTCCGGTGTGCTTCTGCTGCACGATCAGATCGTTGAAGCTCTTGTAGTACCCTTCGGCACGAAGCTGCCACTCATCAGTGAGCATGCGCTCGAGTCCGAGCACGTAGTGCGTCGACCGCTCTGCCTTCAGGTTCGCGATCTCCGGTGATGTGAGATCGAAGAACGTCTGTCGATCCAGCAGTTTCTCATAGCCGGGCGACTGGAAGTAGATGCCGAACGCTCCCCGCAACGTCGTCAGCGGATCGATCGCGTACGACGCGCTGAGCCGCGGCGCAACGTAGGCGCGGTCGATGATTTTGTAGTAGTCGAATCGCAACCCCGCCTGCACATAGAGGCGTTCGTCGATCGCGATCTTGTCCTGAGCGAACGCGTTCGCCCGGTAGTAGTCCACGCTCGAAACCACGCTGTCCGGGAAGGCCTGCCGGCGCTGCGCCGAACGGATCGCCATCAGCAGCGAGTCGGGCTTCGCGCGAAATGCGACGTCGGTGTGAATCAGGTCAACGCCCGCGCCGAACTCGATCAGCTGGTTCTCGATCTTCCAGTTCGTCTCGTTGCGCAGCGAATACTTCCGGAACGTGAAGCCCGCGCTCCCGTCGCTGATGCCGAGCGCAGGTGGATTTTCCGCGGTGATGCCGAGCGTGCGGAGCGAGTCCTGCACCGCGGCCGGCAGCGACCGAATCAGTGCCGATATGCTGTCGCGCGAGGCGTCGCCGTACAGCAACTGGCTCCCCCCCTCACCGCCGAACTGCGTCTCGCCGCCGTTCTCATACCAGCTGGCGATCGTCTTGCTCAGGACGTTAGCGCTCGGCGTGAAGCGCCACGCGATCCCGGCCAACGAGTTGGTCGACCTGTCATTGATGCTGATCGAGTCGATGTTCTTACGCCCGGCCCCCGATACGAGCTCCGTCGCATCACGGCTTGTGACGGCGTTGAGCACGATCGCGTGGCTCGGCGCCGGGTTCAGCACGGCCTTGAACTGGACGTCACGAAAGTTCGGGAACGCGACGTCGCCGTCGACAAGCTTCGCTGAACGGGCGATCGGCCCAAGGATCAGATCGTAGTACGTGCGACGCCCCGAGAGCAGCCACGTTCCGTTGATCGGGTTGGGAAGCGCCCCCTCGAGAACCACATTGGCGTTGGTCACCGAGGCGTTCAGTGTGCCGGCGATCGGTGCCTCGGTTCCTCCCTCGCGATTGGTGACGTCGAGCACCGCGGAAAGGCGATCACCATACTTCGCGGGAAATCCTCCGGTGAGCAAGGTCACGTCCGACACCGTCTCCGGATTGAACATCGAGACGAAACCGTACAGGCGATATGGGTTGAACACCTCGATGTCGTCGATCACGATGAGATTCTGATCCGGGCCGGAACCCCGCACCACCAGCTGCGAGCT
>CAZJYH010000950.1:0-1831 GCA_964549365.1 uncultured Alphaproteobacteria bacterium | reverse complement strand
CCATCGTTGAACGTGATCCTGCAGCCATCGGGCACACGCAGGCGGATGGCGGGGTCTGGCCGCCGCCGCGTGGCCACGCATGCGCGATGGATGCCCCCGTTGGCTGCCAGCGTGCTGCGGCTGCAGGGGGACGCACCGAAACTCGATGAGGCGCTGGTGCTTCTGCGCCGCGTGTTGGATATCCGACGTCGCCTCGGAGATGCGGCCGCGGTCTCCGATGCGGAGCTGAACCTGGCGTCGCTGCTGAAACAGATGGGGCGCCACGCCGAGGCGCTGCAGTACTACAGACGGGGGCTTCCGTTGCGCGTGATGCGGCGGGGGCTCTCGCACCGCGGCACCCGCGAGGCGGTCGGCGGGCTTGCCGATCTCATGCGAAAGATGGGGCGATCGTTCACCGACGGGACGCGGAGTCGATCGTCGGCTCGAAGCGCCAGCACGTATGCCGCACAATGCCCGGCGCTTGTCCCGGCGCTTTCGCATGCCGCGGCCGGTGCGCTGCCGACCGCGCGGCGGCTGTGCCGCGAGATCATCTTCCGATGCACCGAACATGCGGAGGCGCGGGCTCCGGAACTCATGCCCGCGCTCGAGGTGCTTGCCGCCTGCATGAAGCAGCCGGATCGGCGGTGATGCAATCTGCGGCGCCGAAACGTGGAGCGCCGCCGCCGAAATCGGCAACGGCGCTCCCACCAAAGTGGTCCCTCGACGGACGGCATCCGGTCTCCTTCCGCCGGGCGCGACCCCTCAGCGATTCCCTCCGTTCGGCCCGACGATGTCGTCGATCACGATGATCGTGATACCGCACAACGCCACCGGCGGCACCGCGGTGTCGACGAACCGCCACTGCTCCACCGAGTTGCCGTCCGCGTCATTGCCGCCGAACGGGACGCCGGGGATCGGCACCTGTGTCGGTGTGCCGGCGTTGCTGCAGTCGAATGAGTCGAACCGCACGCTGATCTGATATGACTGGCCGGCCGAAAGCACCAGATAGTCGTGGCTCTTGAACGGGTTCGCGGAGTCACCCGAGCAATTGGCGAAGCTGGTGATGGTGCCGCCGCCCACCTGCTTCACGGTGAAGAACATCTTGCGTCCCTTTGTGTGGGTGAAAAGCACCACGGCGTGTTTGCTCGATGCGGGGACCAGAAACTCGAGGAAGGTCCCGTGCCATATTGCGCCCATTGTGTCCTCTGTTGAGATCGTTGAGAGTGTACGGTTGATGCGAATGCTTCAGCGGCGGATGTGATGTCCGCGTTTCCGTCATCAGAATTAGGTGGGAGAATCCACGAGCGGAAGGATCTCCCAGGCGTGATCGATGTTGAACCCTTTTTCCGGGGTATAGTGATAGCGCACCGTCGAATCCTTGGCATCGACGATGCCGTCGTCGCATCCGTCGGCCGGATACCATTCGGTTTCGATGTACATGGTGCTGTCCCATGTCGGATCGATCAGGCACCACGGACCCTGTTCGAGCTTGTACACCACCCAGGCGTGCGCCCGCTTGGTTGCCGCGTCCGGCAGTGCGTTCCTGATCGAAATGGAGGCGGCCGTGTCGAGGGCAACGGTCGTTGCCGCATCCCTCGAACCGGCATCGGGTGTCGGCGAACCCGGTGCCGCTGCCGTAGCGTCCGGGCCGGCCGACGTTGCCGGCGGGATCCCGCTGATGTGGAATGTCCCGAGCACGATGCGAACGCAGTACGGGCTGATGCCGGTGCCGATCAACAGGCTGGCGAGCAGGATCGCCAGATCCTCGCAGTCCCCCTTGCGCCGGCCGAGCGTCTCGGCCGGCAGTTGCCAGAAGTCGATCGGCATGTTGTTATGGCGGAGCGGGTCCGGG
>CAZJYH010000949.1:0-1837 GCA_964549365.1 uncultured Alphaproteobacteria bacterium | reverse complement strand
CAACTCCGCGACAACATTTGCACAGACAGATGTTGTGCCGGAGTTGTACGCCGGCCCCGCACTTCGCATACCGGTCGCCGAGTCAACTCCGCGACAACATTTGCACAGACAGATGTTGTGCCGGAGTTGTACGCCGGCGCCCGCACCTCACATACCGGTCGCGGAGTCAACGCCGCGACAACATTTGCACAGACAGATGTTATGCCGGAGTTGTACGCCGGCGCCCGCACCTCACATACCGGTCGCGGAGTCAACTCCGCGACAACATCGATGAAGAGAGCGTCCGATATTTTCTCTTCCACACCCACACTCATAACCCATAACCCAGAACCCATCACTCATCCCCTCTTCACTATCGCCGGATCACCATGGGCCTGGACGCTCGATACGTGCCGGCCTCGAGCGTGTAATAATACAGCCCGGAAGGAAGATCCGCGACGCTGAAGCCGAGCGTGTAGGCGCCCCCGGGCATCGGTTGGTCCAGCGGCCGAAGCACCTCGCGCCCCTGCGCGTCGTACAGTCGAAGTATCGCGGGCGCGTCCTCCAATTGCTCGTAGCTCAGCTGCACCCAGTCGCTCGTCGGGTTCGGCCGCACCGTCCCCAGGCTGTTGCGATGTTTGCTGAGCGACACGTCCGTGAAGACGCAGCGATCGACCACCGAGACGATCGCCGAATCGTTGCAGACCGCGAGCGGCGCGGCGGCGGCGGTCACGGAATCCAGACGCACGATCGCGAAGGGAGAGCGTCCCACGAGCAGACGGAACCGCACGCGGAACTGTACGCCTCGAATCGCATCCGCGGCCGGCTCGGAGAAGGTGAGCGTCCCCTTCACCACGTCGTTCCCCACCACCTGCACGGTCCCGGTGGGAACTCCCGCGACGCCGGCGAAATCCAGGCGCTCGCGATCGTAGCGAAGATAGTACGTGATGTTCGTCGTCGCGATCGCGTGCGGCGGCGTGAGCGCGCGCACGGGTATCTCAACCGTCTCCCCCACCCGGCCGTTCGCGCCCCCGTCGACGCAGAAGCGGTCCCCGGCCGTCCCGATCCCCGTCAGCTCCACCGGCACGTCAAGCATGCACGGCTCGGAGACGCGCGCTATCGCGGTGGGCGCGTACGTCCCCGGCGCGTCCGGGTTCAACTCGATCTCGATCACCGCCTCCGCTCCCGGAGCGAGCGTCGTCGGCAGCGGACTCGACACCACGCGAAACGGCGGAACGACGTTCTCCAGCGATTCGATCCGCATCGGCACGGAGCCGGTATTCTTCAACGTCACGAACGAGCGGCGCGGCTGCGAAACCGGCGTCGAGCCGATGTCGCCGCCGGCAACGCTCAGACCCACCGGCACCACATCGCCCGAGAGCGCGATCGTGACAACCGTATCGCACGGACCGAGAAGAAGCCGGACATTGGCCGCGTGCGCGCCGACGTCGGCGGCATTGAACGAGAAGCGGATCGGCGTGCTCCCACCCGGCGGCACCACCGTGCCCGTGGCTCCGGGGCCGAACTCGGCGAAGCCCGCATCGCCGGTCACCTCCACCGATCGGATGGTGATGGGCTCGGTCGATCCGTTGTTGAACACCACCAGGCTGTCGAGGCTTACCGTGCCGTCGCAGGAAACACGCGGAGCGAACCGCAGCCGATCGCGATCGAGCCGGAACAGCGCCCCCTCCTTCCCACCGCGCACCGTCACCACGATGCTGTCGGCGCACGGACCGAGCCCCCAGACGACGCGCTCGATGAACTGGCCGTTGCGCCGCGCACTCACGCGCACCCGAAGCGCAACGCTGTCGCCGGGCTGCACGTCGTGCGGCAGCACAGGCCCCAGATGTTCCAATCC
>CAZJYH010000948.1:0-1842 GCA_964549365.1 uncultured Alphaproteobacteria bacterium | reverse complement strand
TTGGAACGTGGCACTTGGTACTTGGCGGGTGGTCGGGCCAAACATTTGGCACTTGAAACTTTGAACTTTGAACATTGGACTTTGAACGTGGCGCTCGGCACTTGGAACGTTGAACCTGCCGCCCGCCCGGCGTCAGTCATCGAGACGTGCTTCGGAGACCAGTGCGCCGTGATCGACGATGCCGATCTTCCGCCCGTTCATCTCGATGATGTTCATTTCCCGGAAGGCCGAGAGCGCACGGCTTACCGATTCGGACGTGGTGCCGATGATGTTCGCCAGCTCGGCGCGCGTCAGCTTGATGCCGAGCGTTCTGTGGTCGGGTTCGGTGCCGTACGTCTGATGCAGCAGAAGCAGCGTCTCGGCAAGCCGTTCGCGGACGGGCTTGTGGGCGATCTCCACGATCCGCTCCTCGGCGGCCTTCAGCTCGCGCGACAGGAGCACCATGATGCGCTTCGAGAAGTTCGGATTGGTGGTGATCAGGTTGAAGAACACGTGCTTGGGGATGTGGCAGATCTGCGCGTCGTCGATCGGCACCGCGAACGAGGAATACGGCTCACCGCTGATCAACGAGCGATACCCGAGGATATCCCCTTCATGCGCGAGGCGGACGATCTGCTCCTTCCCGTCGCGTCCCATCTTGAAGATCTTCACGTTGCCGTGATGAATGCAGTACAGCCCCGACGGCTGGTCGCCGCTGTAGTAGAGCATCTCCCCCTTGCGATACAGGCGGCACCCTTTCTCGGTGGAAACGACCGCGAGGTCATCGAGGTGCATCTCGGCAAACGGCGATGCATGCCGGGCATTGCAGCGGCCACAATCGTTCGGATCGCACGCGGCGTCATTCCGTATCATGATGCGCTCCCCTGGATGGGTGAACTGGGCAACAGGCTAGGAGGGAACGCGGGGCAAATACGAGAGAGACGAGTTGGACAACACCTCCGCGCAGTGCACAACATTGGAAATGTTCTCCCCAATGTCAAGCCGGGACTTGTGAGCGCCTGCACAGACCCGACCCGATGCCCGCCGTGCGCGCGAAACCATGATGCGGATCACGGTGCCGCCGAATGACCCGCCATAACTTTACGGTGTGAACGATGGAGAATCTCGGCGGCGATGCTCCGTGCGGACCATTGCCGACGGCGCCCGCGCGGAGACGCGTGAAATCCGGCGTCGAACGATTGGCCGCTCATGCCGCCGGTGGTGGCCGAGAAGGAGGGAGGGCTCGTGGTGCGTGCCGACCTTCCCGGGCTGCGCAAAGAGGATGTCGAGGTGCGGGTCAACGACACGATGGTCGTCATCAAGGGACATCGCGAGCGGAAGCAGGAGGAGAAGCGGGAGGGATACTTCCGCAGTGAGCGGTCGTACGGCAGCTTCGAGCGCGGCATCCCATTCCCCACCGGCGTGGCGGTGGAGGACGCGAACGCAACGTTTGTCGACTCGAGGTTACGATGAAGACGCGCGCGAACGGGCGTACCGTCCCCATATCGTAAGCGCGGCCTGCCCGCCGGGCGGTGACGGTATCGGATGATGACGCGACGATGCATGCGAACGGACTCGATGACGTGATGAACGGGAGGATTCGATGATGGCGGAAACAGTCGTGGCGGTGCCCGGCAGGGCGACCGGGGAGATCACGCGAGACGGCGCCGGCCGCCACCGCGCCGATCCGTCGGGCGTGCCCGGCTCCGCCGGTCGTGACGGCGGTCGTGATGCCGCCATGGTCGCCGAGCTTCATGCGGCGCTTGCCGATCTGCACGAACGGCTCGACGGCCTGTGCCATGAGCACGACATGTCGGTGGCGCGCCGTGCCGATGGGGCCATGTCGCCTCGAGACGCGCGGGC
>CAZJYH010000947.1:0-1848 GCA_964549365.1 uncultured Alphaproteobacteria bacterium | reverse complement strand
AAGCTCAGCGACCGCACGAAGGCGCAGTCGGCCGAGCATTCGGTTTCGTTGATCCTGGATTTCGACGGCAACGACACGTACATCGGCAACGACTTCGCGCTGGGCGGAACGTTGTTCGGCGCTTCGACGGTGATCGATCTGAAGGGGGACGACTCCTACACGGCGCGCAACTTCTCGCTCGGCTGCGGCTACTTCGGCACCGGCGTGTTGTACGACGGCTCCGGAAGCGACCGCTATGCGGGAGGCACGGCCGTCGAGGGGGCGGGTTTCTTCGGCATCGGTCTGTTGATCGACGCACAGGGGAACGACAACTACACGGCCCATCTCGATGCGCAGGGCTTCGGCTACACGCGCGGCGTCGGGGCGATCATCGAGCACGAGGGGAACGACAGCTATATCGCGTCGTCGCCCTATACGGACTATCTCCGGTACGACGACCACTTCGAGACGTTCTGCCAGGGCGCGGCGCTCGGTTACCGCCCGGTTTCCTCCGCCGGCATCGGCTACATCGCCGAGGGGAAGGGAAACGACATCTACGTGGCGGACATCTTCGGCCAGGGAACCGCGTACTGGTACGCACGGGGTGTCGCAGGGCTGCGGCCACGACATCGGATTCGGCGGCCTGTACGACGTCCGCGGCGACGACAACTACGTGGTGGAATCGCTCTCGCTGGGGGGTGGAAATGCCGACGCGATCTCCGTGTTAGTCGACGCCGGCGGCACCGACGGCTATATCACGCGTGTGAACAACACGATGGGCTTCAGCGATCTGCGGCGCGAATACGGAATGATCGGTGTGTTCCTCGATCTCGACGGGAAGGATTTCTACGGCACCGTACGCGGCGGCAACGATTCGCTCTGGACCGGCAGCTATTACGGCGTGGGGCTCGACGCAAACATGCGGCCGAAGTCGCCGGAGGATCCGGGCCCCGGTGGAGCAAACAGCTCCGAGCCGCATCGTACCAAGGAACAGATCGACGCCGAGTTGGCGAAGGACATCCCCACGCTCTTCATCCAGGCATCGGCTGCGCCGCAGAAGTACCAGTACATCGTCGATCCGGCCCGAACGCGCCTGGTGGAGCGGGCCGATGAGTCGATCCCGTTCCTCATGAGCCAGCTCAACAGCGAGTCGCCGCGCGAACGCCTCGCGCTCGGGATCATCCTTCCCAAACTGAGCAAGCGCGTGCTGCGCCCGCTGATCGACACCGTGCTGACCGGCGACCCCTCGCGCGTTGGAATGGCGATCTACTGTCTCGGGGAGATGAAGGATACCGCGGCCGGTGATGCGCTCGGGCGGAAGATCGCCGACAAGGGAACGAACTGGCGCCTGCGCGCTTCGGCCGGCGAGGCGCTGTTGAAGATGCGCGCGACGGCCGCCAAGCCCTACCTGCTGCAGGCGGTGCGCGACACGGTGGAGCTGGTGCGCGGCTACGCGGCGCGCGCGCTGGTGATGGTGGCGGATTCCGGCGAGCTTGCCGCGACGTTTCCGATGCTGAACGACCGAAGCCAGATCGTACGCTATCAGATTCAACTGGGACTGCAACGCCGCGGGCTCGACAGCGCCGACGTTGCCGGCGCCTTCACCGATGCGATGCTGGCGGCACCATCCGGCTACCGATTCGAACTCCTCGCGTCGGTGGCGCCGATGCTCAAGGATCCGGCCTCGCGTGCCCGGCTGCTCGGCGGCATGCTCGCCAACACGCTGCCGACGGTGCGCGCACGCGGCGTGCGGCTGGCCGGCTCCTGGAACGACCCCGGATTGATCGCCAAGGCCCGGGAGATCCGCAAGAAGGAGAAGAACTCGCTTGTGCTCTTCGAGTTGGACAAGCTTCCGGAGATCGCCAAGAC
>CAZJYH010000946.1:0-1850 GCA_964549365.1 uncultured Alphaproteobacteria bacterium | reverse complement strand
GAAAGGGCGGGCGCTCGACAGGGCGGGCCGGGCGTCCCTCGAGGCTCGCGATGATTTCCATCGCTCGGCGCTTGGGAGCTCCTGTCACACTCCCGGACGGGATGAGCCGCGTCGCTGCAGCACTGTCCAGCATGGGCGACTCCAGCGTCCCCCAGACGGACGCTTCGCGGTGCCAGATTGTTGGGTGACGAACAACACCGGGCGCCGACCAGCCCACGGAACCCATGCTGCAGACGGCGCCAAAGTCGTTGCGCTCGACGTCGACAATCATCGAGAGCTCGGCGCGCTCTTTGGGACTTGCATCGAGTGCGAGTGCTTCGGCATCGTCGGACTCGCGATTGTCGCCGCGAGGTCGCGATCCTTTGATGGGGACCGTGAGGATGCGGGTCGCTCCTCCCGGGAGCGGCTGAGCGTGGAGCAGCAGCTCGGGGCTCGTCGAAACCAGACACTCCCCCGCCAGATCGATGAACGCCGCAAAGCTCGAGGGCGCGATTCGCACCATGCGTTCCCAGAGCGCAAACGGATCGCCCGCCCGCAGGGCAAGATCGAGCCGGCGGGCGATGTTCGCCTGGTAGATATCGCCGCTGGCAATGAATCGGAGCACCTCCCGAACGCGTTCGATGTGAATTGCGGCCGGTTCCGCCTCGGTAATGTGCAGCTCGAAGGCACTTGGGCTCGGGGCGCCGGTGAGCGCGGAACGCGCCTGCCGAAGAAACCCATCAATCGCCGACTCGGACTCGCCGACGACAACGCATTCGCCCGAAGCGTGATCGTAAAGTGCGCCGGCATCGTACCGGCTCCAGGTGTGCCGACTACCCCGAGGCATCTCGCGCGTCTCACGCGGCGTCCATTCGGGGCGTTCCCAGATCGACCGAAGCGCTTCGTAGCTGACGGCGCCGATCCAGCGAGGGATCTCGGCGAGAGGCCCGACCTGCAAGGTGGCCGGCGGCGGAAGGACCGTTCGACTCTGCTCGACCGGATTCGCAAGGACAAACGATTGCCCCCTGCCGGAAGCGTCCTGACCTCCGTGGAGCAGCACAACACCCGGGGCGCCGCTCAATCGTAAGGAGCGCGCCAAATCCACTGGACTTGGGAAGCGTCGCTCGATGCGCCCTCGAAGCATGGCGCGCGTTTTCACGTACTTCGCTCGAGGCCGCAAGGTCGGCTTCGCAATTTCGTGCTAGCGTCCGCCCGTGCTCCGCTCCCGAGTTCCGGTCGCTCTTCTCTTCGCGCTGATGCTCTCCGCTTTGCCAGCCACTGCCGACGTCTACGCGGACGGCGACGTCCTTGTGGAGGCCACCCGCACCGGATCGGCGCCAGAGGGGCGCATCGCGATCGAACTGGCCGACCCTCGGATGCCGGGCGCAACTGCCCGGGCCGAAGTCGATCGAACTGCGCTCGTTCGATCAACGCCCGAAGGACTCGCCTCGCTTCGAGCCTTCGGGCTCGAACCCGTACGCCCCCTCCTCCCATCCCGAGACTGGTGGCTTGTCCGAGGGACCATCGACGGTCTCGAGATAGCGGCGGGGCTGCGCATCAACCGGCCGCGCGGCGTCCTCGAGGCCATCCCCAACCTCTACTTGGTGCATCGATCAACGTTTGCGCCAAACGATTCTTCGTTCGGAGGCCAGTGGTACTTCGACAAGCTGTCGATGCAGGACGCGTGGGAGTTTACTCGCGGCGCGCCGACGACGAGCATTCTCGTGGTCGACAACGGCTGCGATCTCGACCACCCCGATCTCGTCGACAAGCTCGATCCGGGCTTCGATGCGGTCGACGGCGACGACTCGCCCGATCCGGTCCCCGGCAATCCGGGTGGCACGCGCGTGGCGACGGCCGACATCACCGGC
>CAZJYH010000945.1:0-1851 GCA_964549365.1 uncultured Alphaproteobacteria bacterium | reverse complement strand
GCCGTGCCCCGGCGCCGGACACCGAAAGATCGACCGAACTGCTGTAGGTGATCGTACGCGTGATCTCGTTGAACGATCTGAGATTCTCCGTCAGCTGCGGATATGTGATTTCGAGCGTCGTCTCCACCTGGAGCGTCCGGCCTTCCAGAGTCGACGAGTCTGGGACGGTGAACCGTGCCCACGGATAGACGATACGGTTCTTCGGCACATTCTCGGTGAACGAGCTCGGCCACCCACCTGTTTGCGTGGCAACCGACAGCACCCCGTTCGGAAGGCCAAGCTCCTCGGCGTTGATGATGCGCGCCGTTGCCGATGCGGTCCAATTTCCTTCGAGCGCGGCAATGCTCTTGGGGGCAAAGACTGTGATGTCGTCCCCGGGTCCCGCAACAACCGGCCGGCATTCCACGTTCAGCGGGGCGCCCGACACCCATAAGCCCACGTCGGCCGCCACGAAGAGAGCCGCGCCGGCGAACATCAGCACGAACGGCCGCCGAGGTCGACCGAGATCGGTATACGGCATCGCTCCGGTGAGCGTATCCGGATCGGCGCCGGCCGTCACCATCTTCAGCACGCCTGCCCGCACATCCTTCTCGAACCGGGCTCGCGCGCGGCGCGGATCACGGTTGACGTTGCGCGTCGCGAGGATCACAACCTGAACGGAGCCGATGACGATCAAGGCGAGGCCCAGCATCCAAAACCACGGATTGTCCTGCGCCGGCATCGCCAGAACCGCAACGGGAACGCCCACCAACGGCAGGTAGCAGAACGGCTCGAATTTCCGATGGCGAATCGCCGCCTCCGCGTCCGGCTGGTAGCACCCGCAGTTCGGACATGGGCGCGCCTCGACGCGCTCCTCGATCGCTCTCGCAACGAGCACGCGCGCGCGAGCTTCGGCTTCCTCGGTCGTCCGGCCGCGACCAACTCGCATGGCGTTCACCAATGAACGGAACGTTCCGCCGCAGGCGACGCAGACGTATTCCTTCCATGCCCGAACCTCCGCCTTACAGCCGACGGGCTGGGATTTTGTTCCGGACACGGGAATGAAGATGAACATGTGGCGTTCCCGGCGTTGTGTGCGTGTGGGCCGCTCGCCCCGAACGGCACTCGGTGCACGTTGGTGCGACCATGAATTGCGGGTCGCGGAGGCAGCTCCGCGCCAATAATTCGTGTGCGTTCACCGTTCGCCCGGAGTTGAACTCCGGGCGCGTTGGTGCTGCCGTGGTTTGCGATCAGCGGAGTGGACTCTGCGGGAACCAGGGGAGCGCCACGCTCGCCGGCGGTGCTGCTCCGCTCGACCAACGGCTGCGAGGATTGCACCCGCAGGGCTCGGGAAACGCAGCCCCTCCTGTTCCTTTCTCTCTCCTCTTTCCTTCCGACTTCCGCCTCCCACGTCCGCCCTTCTCATCCCTCGCTCTTCCTCTCTCCTCTCCTTCCTCAGAGCCCGCAGCGCTCGAATATGTAGTCGACGTTGCGGATGGACTTCCTGAGATCGCACAGCTCGTCGATCTCCTCGCCCGGGATGAGCGCCGTCAGATCGGCATCGCGCTTCAACACGTCGGCGAAGTTCTCGCGCGTGCGCCAGACCTCCATCGCGTTGCGCTGCACCATCTCGTAGGCGCGTTCGCGGCTGACGCCCCGCTTCGCCAGCGCCAGCAGGATCGTCTGCGAGAAGTGCAGGCCGCTGGTGATGGCGAGATTGCGCTCCATCTGCTCCGGGTACACCAGCAGCCGCTCGACCATGGCGGACATCTTGTCGAGCATGTAGTCCAGCAGGATCGTGGAATCCGGGCAGATCACCCGTTCCACCGACGAGTGGCTGATGTCGCGCTCGTGCCAGAGCGCCACGTTCTC
>CAZJYH010000944.1:0-1862 GCA_964549365.1 uncultured Alphaproteobacteria bacterium | reverse complement strand
AATGGCGCAGGTGTGCGCTGTTCCTGGGGAAGGAACAACCGGGGTCTTCGCGAGGCCGAGCGAAGCGAGGCCGTGGCGATCTCGCCGGGCTCGCAGTGCAATGCGGAGAGGTTGCCGCGCTGCAATTCACTTCTCCCTCTCTCGGCAAGCATGTCCTGAGCATCGCGAAGGAAGGGGTTGGCTCCGATGAGTACATCGGGGGGGCAAGGAGTTCACGTGGCGGCAGTGATGGAGCGTGGGAGCCGAGCGGCGAACCCCTCCTGACCTCCCCTTTGCCAAAGGGGAGGAACGCATAAGGGGGAGTCCGGAAGCAGAGAGGTTGTCGGCGGAAGCTACGTCATCGGCCATCTGCCGCATTCACGTCGCCTGGTCCTTATGGTATATCGTTGCCTGTCGGTATGCGAGGCCCGGACGTCCGGACGAACGGTTCGGGGCTGTCTGTGTCCGGGCCGTGTCTGAGTCCGTCCCGACGCATCGGGACGGACGAACAGTTCGGACGAACGCTTCGGGGCCGCACGTTGGTGGGCGGGGTCCGGAGAAAACTCCAGATCAACATCCGGTCGGACTCCGGACCGGCACGCCGGCCGCACCGTAATTGTAAAGGCCGTCCGGGGCTGCAAACCATTTACCCTGTTGGTTCGTTGTAGATGGATGCAGGTCCGCGATCGAGGGGCATAATCGGCAACATGGTGAACGAATCTTCACACCCGGAATGTTTGGTTCGCGCCGCGCTTCTTCGTAACATTGGCCCCACATCAGCCCCGGGGCATGCGGCCCGGGGGTTGGGATGACCATCGAAACCCCGTTGTCCGCCGTGTTCTCACGCGCCGCTGCCTGACCCCGCGGCCGCGCGCGAGGGGATGGTGTTGATGGTCATGGAGAGCTCTCCCCACCTGCACGTACATCAACACACACGATGCGCGCGCCACTGCGGCTGCGCGCCGGTAGCGAGCGTTGCAAATTGAACGTCGACCGTGGCGCCCTATGCTCTTCACGGTGGGCTGTTGCAAGACGGTTATTCCGAGGGAACCCAAATGCCACGTCCGACACGAACTATCGGAGATGCCGGCGGCGCCGACCTGCTCGAGCTGCCGGTCCCCACACGTCCAACAACGTCGATGCCGATGCCGAACAGTACTGCCGGGCCGCTGATCCCCGACAACATTATGGAGTTCATGAACGCGCTCCCGGTGACGGGGGAGGTGGTCGAATGGATTCTGGCTTTCCGTGAGGCGCTCCGCAAGCTGTTGGGGGATGTCGATCGCGTCGCGGTGCGTGTTTCCACGGATTGCGATCTGATTGATGCGTCTTCGAAAATTGTAGCGATTGAAATCGTTCAAACTGCACAAGCGACGAAGAAGACATCCGAAACGGTCGTGACGACGGAGCAGCGTAACGATCTGCCACCGTCCGCAAAATTCCGAGCGGAAGTGCTCGTGTCCGGACCGGAGGGCGTGGCGTATCATGTGCCGGATTGCTACGACTACTACTATCGCGGCACCGCCTATCTCGGCTCGATTCTGCTGCTGCGCGAGCGCTCGCGTACGCCGATCTCGGAGCGGACGCGCGCCGCGATGAAGGGGCTGGAGCCGTTCATCATCTTCGCCCTCTCGGACGTCGTGACGCGGCACCACTACATGCAGCCGATCGACCGGGTCTTCAACAGCATCCTCAACGAGGTCGCACGTGAGTCCAACCTGAGCGTGCAGGATCTGCGGATCCTGAGCCTGATGCTGATGGGGCTGGACGGCCTGTTCAACATCATCAAGGAGACCATCGAGTACACCAGCCAGCGCCAGGCCTTCGGCGCCTCGCTGATCGACAATCAGGTCGTGCACTTCCGCCTGGCCGAACTCCGCACC
>CAZJYH010000943.1:0-1872 GCA_964549365.1 uncultured Alphaproteobacteria bacterium | reverse complement strand
GGCTCTTCGACCCACTTCACGTTGGAGGGCACGCGCGGCTCCGGCAACGACACCGGCTTCTGCTGGAGCCGTTCCTGCGACGACATCGGCACCAACACTTGCGGGCTGCTCGGCAAAAGCAGCTGCTCTTCCTCCTCCTTGTCCTTCCGCTTCAACTTCGGGCTCGATCCACCGAAGACCGGCTCACCGATCACAAGACTGCGTTCGACGGGCTTGAGGTCGATCGCTCGATACATCTGAGCCTTCTGATACACGTACCGGTAGAGCGGATGATAGACCAACACGCCGTCGCAGCCGGGCCATCCACATGCGCGCGGCGCCGACTCGTCGCCGGGCGCCCAGTTGATATGCCGATGGTTTTTCGGACAGATATAATAAATCATACGGGAGGGCATCCATGTGGTCGGCATGATGCGAGGCATGACGCCGGCGCGTTTTCGGTTGTCGAGCATCACGCCCGTCGGCGCGGCGCGCCGACGGGCGTTTCGTGCTCATGGTATGCTGCCGATGGAGTCGCCGGCCCGGCCGCCGCCGCGCGGCCGGCATGCAATCGGGTCAGCCTCGCGTGCGAAACACCTGCGGCAACGGGGTCGCGGGCGAGGCGCTGAGCGATGCGGTGAACACGATCGCGTCGCTCTCGGACGACGTGGTCGTCAGCAGCGAGTTGCCGCTCGATGAAAGCGCCATGAACCCACCGCCGGAGCCCGCCTGCAGCACGAAGGATGTCCCTTCGTTGACGTCGGTGCTTCCGTCGGTGGTGGTGATGATCCACGCATTGCTCGTGTCGAACGCCGTCCATTTCTCCCAGACGAGATTTTCCGCCGTGTTCGGAAACGAGAGCCAGTGATGCAGCGCCTCACCGGCGAACGAGCCGATGAACAGCGTTGCGCCGTTGGTCACCTGCCGGCCGAACTCGGAGTTGCTGGATGGATAGAACCAGATCCGCTCCGGCGCATTCTGCAGCGCGCCGAGGCTGCTGACGGTGATCCCCCCCTCCATCATGAAGGAAAGCCATCCGGCCGAGCCCGCGGCCTCCACCGCGAGATCGACGTTCCATTCGATTGCTGCCATTGTCCTGGACCTCCGTGTTGTTACCTGTGTTGTGAATGCCGACGCGCTTGCGCCGGCGTGAAGCTGAAGAGACGGGAGCCCCACCCGGCTCACTATCTGCCTCTGCCGTTCCCCCTTCCCCGAGCGGTTCCACCGCGCGGGGAAGCTCCGCCCCGTTGCGCAAGCCCGCCCCGGTGACCAGTCCCGCCCCGCTGCGCCAGCCCGCCCCGGTGACCGGTCCCGCCCCGGTGCGCGGGCCCGCCGTGATGGGCCTGGTCGCCGGCCGGCGCACTGTTGGTCACGGTGAAGAACGACGCCAGGTTCGTTTGTTGCTGCGCGTTGTGGATCGACTGCTGGCTGAGTATCTCCTGGATCGTGAAGCGTTTGGTGAGCTGCAGATTCTTCTTGTAGAACAGCACGCCGTTGATGTTGCGCTCCCACCAACTCCTTCGCTGCGCGTTCAACGTGATGCTGTTCTTCAGGTCCGTGATCACGGAATCGTCGCTGTGCAGATTCCGGACATCGAACAGCAGACAGATTTCGACGCTGCCGTCGGTGAGGCCCCGGCGTATATCGATCTCCTCGACCACGCTTCTGCCTTTGGCGAATACCTTCTCCGTATAGAAATGATTCGAGAGATAGGCCTTGAACGTTCCCTCGCGGGGAGTCTTCAGTTCGATGGAGAAGACGATGCTGTCCCTGCAGACGACGAAGTCCGGATACGAGATCTCTCGGGCACCGTAGTACGTCTTGTCGTGGAGCGAATCATCCCGCCCCATGATGCAGCTCTTGTTCACCTTGTGCTTGCTCTACCCCCCCTGA
>CAZJYH010000942.1:0-1882 GCA_964549365.1 uncultured Alphaproteobacteria bacterium | reverse complement strand
CACTTGGCACTTGGCACTTTGAACGTTGAACTTGCATTGCGTCGGGGTTCCGGAAGACGTGCGATCAGCACGAGGCCGACGATCGCCACGACGATGGTCATGCCGAACAGGCCGTGGTAGCCGACCAGATCGCGCAGCGACGCGGCCAGCGCGGCGGTGACGAGCAGCGCGGCGGCGATCATCGAGTTCATCAGCCCGATGTACGTGGGGCGCTCGGCATCCGGCACGATCTCCAGCGCGTAGTTGACGCCGCCGTTGCCGGTCCCCGAATCCACCGCCGCGTTCAGGAAGAAGATCAGCCCGAAGCTCCACGCCGGCAGCGCGGACCAGCCGACCGAGAAGAGAAACGCGATCGAGGAGCTCACCAGCCCCAGCGCGCACGCGATCCGCAGCACGGTCCTGTTCCCCACCCTGTTCGATATCACACCCCAGAACAGGTTCGCCACGATCAGGCCGCCGAACTCCCAGCTGATGTACGTGCCGATGGAGGCATCGCCGGCGCCCAGGCGATCCTTCGCGAAGAGGATGAAGAAGGGCATCCCGGCGTAGGAGAACATCAACAGCGAGCGAAAGATCACGAAGCGGCGGAAGGTGCGGTCGGTGCGGAGAATCTCCCGCGCCGTTCTGAGCTGCGCCTTCACCGTGCGACGGGCCGGCAGATCGGCCCCATCCGGTTCGCGCACCCGCGAGAGCACCAGGAAGCTGAGGCCGATCAAGAGCGAACCGCAGGCGAAGACGATGAGATAGCTGATGGGGAACGGGTTGCCGGTGAAGATCGCCTTGATCACGTTCGCTCCCAGATAGAGCCCGGCGATGCCGCTGGTGATGGCACGCCAGCCGAAGTACGTGCCGCGCCGCTCCTTCGGGCACGTCTTCGCCACCAGTTCGAGGAAGACGATCCCAGAGAAGCCCCCCGCCATCGCGAACAGACAGTAGCCCACCACGAACGCCGCCAGCGCGCCGAGCGCCGAGGTCTGCGCGATCAACGCGGAGGCAACCGCCAGCAACACGCCGGCGAATCGGACGATGGAGGCGGTGCGATAGAACGCCATCGTGCGCGCACGATGCGCGATGAACGTGGCCGCCACCAGCTGCGGCAGGTGCCAGCCGAGCGTCTCGAAGTGCGCCGTCAGCGAGATCAACACGCTCGGCGCCCCCAGCGTCGCCAGGAACACCGGGATCACCGTCGTCTTGTTGAAGAACGAGAGCCCCGAGTTGAAGAGCAGCCCGTTTGCGATGCCGAGCAGATAGTTGCGGCGGAAATGCGGATAGCCCTGCGGATCGCTGAGCGAGAAGGACCGACGGGAGCGAACGGCGTGCAGAACGTTCCGCAGTGACATGCGCCGAACTTACGAGCCCCGCCGCAAACGGCGAGTGAGGAGATGTTGCGCGGGGCGTTGAGCGTGTAGCGTGATGCGTTCAGCGGGCCGTCGCGTTCTCTGCGTCTTCGCGGTTGTTTGACGGTCGTGGGTGGCGAGTCGCGAGTGGCGGGTAGCGAGCAGGGGACGAGCGGCGAGGCTTCGCTACCGGAAGAACAGGCCGCTCCGAATGGAGCGGGAGTGCGCACGGGGCTCGCGTTGCTATAGATAGGTGCCTCCTGACGGAGGCCGCGCGATGCGTTCTGCGGGCCGTCGCACTCATCGCGGTTGTTTGACGGTGGGTAGCGAGCAGGGGACGAGCGGCGAGGCTTCGCTACCGGAAGAACAGGCCGCTCCGAATGGAGCGGGAGTGCGCACGGGGCTCGCGTTGCTATAGATAGGTGCCTCCTGACGGAGGCCGCGCGATGCGTTCTGCGGGCCGTCGCACTCATCGCGGTTGTTTGACGGTGGGTAGCGAGCAGGGGACGAGCGGCGAGGCTTCGCTACCGGAAGAACAGGCCGCT
>CAZJYH010000941.1:0-1888 GCA_964549365.1 uncultured Alphaproteobacteria bacterium | reverse complement strand
GCACCAGCCGGAACCCGCGATCGAGCAGATAGCCGAGCGCCATCTCCTCGTGTTCGCCGCCGACGCTTCGAGTGCTCGCGTCATCCTTCATGGAATGCTCCTGTGGGCTGCGGGAGGAGCGGCGGCAATTTGCGAATGTTCGGGCCACTTCGTCAACCGAGAGGCACCGTACGCGCGCCTTCTCCAATCCCGCTATTTCCGGAAACACGGGCGGCGCCTTCCCGCACCGACCATACCACTTGTCCGGCCGATTCCGCCGGCTGCTCGAAGAGCCCCGCCGATTGCTCACTCTCGATATCGCACGCCGCTTCGGATGCCGATCTTTACGGCGTACACGATGCATCACGGCCGCGAGGGAATGAGGAAATCCGGAAGTGATCATCGCCGCGGGCGCGCGGACGCCGTACGGTCGTAACGGCGATACGCGCAACGTGCCCGCGACACCATGGTAACGGCTCGTCTGGTGCCCATGCGCCGGAAGCTACCGGATGGGCCAATCCTGACGGCGGAGCATGCCTCGCGTGTGCTCTGCCGTTCGTTTTGCGCCCGCCGTCGATCGTCGGGTGGATACCGCCGGTGCCCGGTGCCGGCGGCCGATTATCCGTCGATGCCTCCCGGTTATCCGTCGAAGGCCGCCGGTTGCTCGGTCAAACACGCCGCCTGCTCGACGGGGCTCCCGAACCGGCCGAATCGTTCGCACCTTTGGGACGGTTCAACATTGTTGGATCGATGCTCTCCCTCTCTTTGGTCCCTCAAAGTGGTATAGGTCAGTCTGGTGTGCCCATGCGCCGGAAGCTACCAGACGGACTGATTCCCGACGGCGGATCGCGTTCATCGCGGTCCGCCGTTCTTATTTGATGCGCCTTCTGCCGGATGCGGCGATGACGTATACGGCACGCCTCCCCCGTGCAGAGCGTGTCGACACCGGTCGCCGAGTGAACTCCGCGACAACATTCGAGATCGCCGCGCCGTCCGGAAGCTCACCCCGACGCACGGCGAAGGGTTCCTCATCCTGGAGCCCCATGTCGCTCCGGAGCGGGACTGCCGTCGACATGCCGGTGGCCACCAACTGCTCGGTCAAAGGCGCCGGTTGCTCGACGGCGCTCACGAAACGGAAGATTCGTCCCGATCTTCGTGGCGGTTCAAGGACACTGAGCCCGTTCTATCCCTCTGTCGGCTTCCGGGTCGACAATCAAAGTGGTACAGGTCAGTCTGGTGTGCCCATGCGCCGGAAGCTACCAGGCAGGCCGAATCCCGACGGCGGATTGCGTTAACTCGCGGTCCGCCGTTCTTGTTTTCCGGTCCATCCGACGCGACGGCGTGAGCGTGCGGGCCGAGGCCAATGCCGCAACGCACAGGGGCGTTGCCCCGGGCATGCATCGCGCGGGCAACAGCATGCCGGACGCCGCCGATTGCTCGACCAGACGCGCCGCCTGCTCGGTCGCGGTGGGGTTTCGGACGATGAAGCGCGAACTTCGTGGCGGTTAGGGTAACAATTCTCCACCCAACACGGAGTAGTGCGGGACGGTGGGCCGCAACGGATCGCGATCGTCGAGATCCTGTTCCGACGCGACCCAACGGAGAACCGAACGGCGCGCTTGCTCGAAGGTGTTCTCCCACCCAACAGACAGCTCAGCGGCCCCGCGGCTCCAGCGCCGGAAGCCTCGGAACTCCACTGAATCTCAACGGCAGGTTGAACCATGGTGTTCAACCTGCCGTTGCTGTTTTCCGGAATTGTTCCATCGCGCACCGTGCGTCACCGAGGGCTTGTGCTACCCCAATAATGGCGCCGGTTAAAATGCCCGGAAGCGCCAAAGGTAGCACGTGGTGAAATACCATTTGTACACGGGAAGCACCCAGGCCCAATGCCGCCTGACGAATGGATGGT
>CAZJYH010000940.1:1448-1901 GCA_964549365.1 uncultured Alphaproteobacteria bacterium | reverse complement strand
GATCCACGTGCGTATCGCGGTGATCGCCTTTGCGGTCAGACCGGAACTCCCCTGCGGCATCAGATCCCCCTCCCCCGTGCGCGGGCCGGTGAGCTTGAACATCAGATAGGAGCTGTCCGGCTTCCCCGCCACGACACGCCGCAGCCCGCGCGCCTTCGCCGAGTCGTTGCTCGGCACGGCGCCGACGAGATTCGCATAGGCGGCATCACCCTCGAGGATCAGGCCACCACGATGCCCCAACGCCCCGTGACACGAGGATGTGGTGCAGTTCTTGGTGAAGATCTCGGTCTGAATGCTGGAGAACGTCGGCGGGATGTCCGGATCCGGATTGGTGGACGTGTCGCCGCAGCCGGCGAACAAGGGGAGCGCGGCCGCGACCAGAACGGACACGGAGCGCGCCAGGGAGGGAGTTTGTTGTTGCTTCATGGGAGATGATTAGAACGAGTAGCCGGC
>CAZJYH010000940.1:0-1438 GCA_964549365.1 uncultured Alphaproteobacteria bacterium | reverse complement strand
GAAATCCTCGTGTACCACAACACTATGGCCCCAGAGGATGTAGGAATATCCGCCGCTGAGGCTCAACGACGGCAGTACTTCCACGGAAAGGCCCATCTGTGCGCGAGTATAACTGGCATCGTTGAAATCGAAGAAGTGCGGCGGGCGCTCCAGTTGCCGCCCCTGAAACCGATCCTTCGACGTCGAAGGATCGGGCATGCCGACGCTCGCGACACCATCGAATCCAAGGCGCAACCCGATCCGATCGTCGATCACGGGAAGCTTGTACCCGACATCGGCCCCGTACAGAATCTGGTTGGTGGCCGCCCCCTCCCGCAGGCGGATGCCCGCGATGGTCGAGGCATACAGCGAGGGGGAGAACGAGTGCGAGACGTGAGCGTTCAGCTCGTAGTCGCGGCGCAGCAGTCCGGGGATCTCCGTCAGGATCTGCCCGTTCTCGACGCTCGAGTGTTCATAGAGATACGGCAGGCGAACATTGGCCGAAACCGCCACCGGATACTCTCCCTGAATCACCTGGTACTTCAGCCCGACCCACATGTCGCTTGCGCCGTTGTAGAAGTGCGAGGGATCCTCGGCGGTGCTGTCCACGGTCTCGGCGGCCCACAAATACGTGAGCAGCACCGAGGCCTCCAGACGATCCATGAGGCCGACATCGCCGGAGAGATAGAGGAAGCGGTAGTTGAGCGTAAGATCGAAGAGCGAGCGAAACAGCTCTCCCTCGGTATCGCGACGAAGCGCACCGGGCTGCACCTTCCAGTTGTACCCGATACGTATGCTCCCCTTTCCGGGCTCGTCCACCCAGGCGCCGCCAGCGGTGAGGCTCGACGAGAGGAGTATCGAAAGCAACGCCACAAGAGCAGGAATGCTCCTGTGGCGTCGCGAATGCGTCGTTCGATTCATTGGGTGAATTCGGAGAACCGATTTACAATGGATGGGATTCCATGAGGAAGCCGCCGTTAAAGTCGTAGACGGCCTTGCCGCTCGGCGGCCCGGGATAGAAGAACATGAAGAGGTTGGCATGCTCTTCGTATTCCACGTGCGGCCCGAACTTGATCTCGGTGTCCGTACGATTCTCATAGGTCGTGATGTACGCCAGGCTGTCGGTCGCACGGAGCAGCAACGGCGTGCTGTACTGCTGAATGGGGGGATCATCCCAGTTGCCGCTCTTGTAGATCGTGTCGGTCAGCTTCGTGCCGTCCCAGTGCCCAACGACGAACGTACGGCCGCGGCTGTGGAAATGCCCGGTCATCAGCAGCATGTTGACGTCCTGCGCGAACGGCTTCACCACCTTGCAGTACGTGGCCCCCGTGTGCGGCGCGATCTTCAGCGCCTTGTTGTTGCAGAACTGCGCGCCGATGATCGACGTGACGTTCTTCTTGTCCGTGGTCCAGAAGTTCACGACCGCCTTGCCGCGTCCGCTCGGGGTGGCCTGCGTTCC
>CAZJYH010000939.1:0-1902 GCA_964549365.1 uncultured Alphaproteobacteria bacterium | reverse complement strand
AAACGTCCCCAGCCCGGTGCTCCCCTGATTGCATACCGTGTCGATCGGCGCTCCTGTCGAGTCGAAATAGACGTAGCACTTCTGGCCGTTCGAGATGATGCAACTGTACTGGCCGGTTGTCTGTGCGTTCACGGCGCGATTGCCGAGCGCAAACACGAGGGCTGAAGCCGCCGCAATGAAGAATAATCTGTTCATTCCCTACCTCCCGATACATGAATGGAATGATGACGCAGGTGATGCCACCAATGAGATCAGCGGGCCGCACGAGGCGTGATCGCGGATCGTGTTCCCCGCAGAGAGTACGCGTAGTTCAATGGGGACCGCCACGATCGGGTGTTGCGTTCAATGAACGCACCGGCATGCGGATGCCGTATCAATGGGGGTTGATACCCGGAGATCGTGAACTTGGGTGATGTGAATTGCCCGCCACGGGGCAATCGATTCGGGAGCACGCGCACTATACGCCGGGACGATCGCGAAAACTTCTTCCAGATTGCTGTTCTGTTCCCGTTCGTGCGGCTCAATGTGCGCGGCCGGAAGCTGCCGTCCGGCGCCGGCACGGGCCGCGCCGTCGATGACCGGCCTGCTGCCTCACGACCCCACGAACACCGGTGCGATCGGCGCAGTTTCCGCATTCATGACGCGCGTCATGGCGCGCGGACGGGGCCCGCCTTAGCTTACGTTTTGAAATATGGGCCGGCAATCAGGGCCGGTATGCGCTACATGGATGTACGATGAGCAGGAGGATACCGATGGATGAGCACAGCCCGCTGGTATGTGACTTTGCCGGCATTTCTCTGAAGGATGTCCCGATTGTCGGCGGGAAGAACGCCTCGCTCGGGGAGATGTTCAACGCGCTGGCCGCAAGCGGCGTGGCCACGCTGGACGGTTTCGCCACCACGGTGGAGGCATACCGGATGTTGTTGGAGGAGGGGGGATTGCGTGAACGCCTGCGCTCGATCCTCGACGGCATCGATCCGAGGAACGTGGAGGATCTCGCCGCCAGGGGCACGGCCGCGCGCGAAGCCGTGCGAGCCACGCCGCTGCCGGAGCAGTTGTGCGCGGCCATCCTCGATGCGGTGGGGCGCCTGAGCGACAGGCTCGGAGCCGAGCCCGCGTACGCGGTGCGCTCCTCGGCGACTGCGGAGGATCTTCCCGGCGCCTCGTTCGCCGGGCAGCACGACACCTACCTGAACGTGCAAGGGCCGGAGGCGCTGCTTGCCGCGGTGCGCGAATGTTACGCGTCGCTCTTCACCGACCGCGCGCTCAGCTACCGCATGGAGCATGGGTTCGATCATCTCGCCGTCTCGCTATCGGTCGGCGTGCAGCCTATGGTCCGTTCGGACAAGGGGTGCGCGGGCGTGATGTTCACCCTCGACCCGGAGTCGGGGGCGCGAAGCGTGGTGGTGGTCACGGGCGCGTGGGGGCTCGGGGAGAGGGTGGTGCAGGGGAGCGTGACGCCGGACGAATGGACGGTCTTCAAACCGATGCTCGCCACGGCCCGACAACCGATCATCGGCCGCCGCCTCGGCAGCAAGGAACGGCGCATGGCATACGGCGAGGACGTCGCGCGCACGATAACGCTCCCGACGAGCGAGGAGGACCGGCGGCGTTTCGTGTTGAGCGACGCCGAGGTGTGCACGCTGGCGGGTTGGGCGTGCCGGATAGAGGACCACTATTCGGGGGTGGCCGGCCACGATCAGCCGATGGATATCGAGTGGGCGAAGGACGGCATCACCGGCCGGTTGTACATCGTGCAGGCTCGGCCCGAGACGGTGCACTCCGTCCGCTCCGCCACCGCGTTCACCGAGACCTATCGACTCGAGCAGGAGGGGGGGCATGTGCTTGCAACCGGCCAGGCGGTCGGCGAGAAGATCGCCGTGGGCCCGGCGCGCGGGGTGC
>CAZJYH010000938.1:0-1907 GCA_964549365.1 uncultured Alphaproteobacteria bacterium | reverse complement strand
GGTGCATCGTATCGCGATCGGAACGTCATGCTTTCCGCGCGGGCCACCGTCAACAAGGGGCCGCTCTTCAGCGGCGAGGAGATCAACGACTGCGGCCTGTTGTACTGTTTCCCGCTGGGAACGGAGCGTTTGCATCTTTCGGCCGGCATCGGTATCGGCGGCATCTGGGGCTCGCGTGGCGTGGGTTCCTCAGGGAACTTTCGAGAGGGCCTCGGCTTCACCTGGGGCTTGCCGATCGAGCTTCAGGCGTTCTGGCGCCCCGTGCGGTTCCTCGGCATCGGCGGCTATGGGTTCGCGAACGTGAACGGTGTGAAATCTATAGTCGGCGCCGGACTCGGCCTGCAGTGCGGCAGGCTCTGGTGACGATGCCGATCCGGGCGAATGTGTTCGGCCGTCGGTTGGTCCCAATTCATAACGGCGCTCGGCTCGGTGGCGGCCTTCCGCCGTTCAACTTATGAGGGGCTGATGACTTCGTTTATCAGACATGCGATATACCTGTGCGCGCCCCTGGCCGTGGCGGCCGCGACCGGAGCCACAACGCTTCGGAGCCAGCCCGCCGAGGGGCCGCGCTGGTGGGTCAACGTGGGCCTCGGCGGCAGCTCGCTCGGTTCCATCGCGGGAAGCGTGGAGGCATCGGCGCAGATCGGCCACAATCTCCTCGCGCTGCGCGGCACCGAGAACAGCGCTGATATCTTCGGCGATTCCTATTGGGACGTTGCCGCCACGTACGGCTACGCCACGGTCGATAGGCGGTGGCTTGCGTCGGTCGGCCTGGGCGTTGCAGTGGTTGGTGGTGTGGAGGATGCGGGGTTGTTCTCCGAGGGGCGCACGCTGGCGCCGATCGGCGGCGTTGCGCTCGACGCCCAGGCGTTCTATCGCCCGCTCGCGTGGATGGGGATCGGCGTTCATGCCTACGGCGACTTCAACGCGCGGCGCTCGTTCACCTCGGCCACCATCTGCCTGCAATTCGGTTGGGGGTGGGATTCCGCGCCGACCAGATAACGTTCGCGACCACGGCGGCGCTGACGCAGCGTCGAGCGCCGCCCGTCGCACCACGCTCACCCTCCTTCCCGAGAACACGCGCGGCGAACGACGCGGCGAACGTGCGCAAACGAAGCGGGCCGCTCCGAAAGTTCGGAGCGGCCCGCCGTTCATCGAGAGGGATCAGCGTTCGATCACTCGTCGCAGGTGCGCACAACCACCACCGCGATGCGGCGGTTCTGCTTGCGGACCTCCTCGAGTGCCTCCGGCGTGATCTTGCTCTTCTTGATCTCCGCCGCCGTCGGCTCCTTCACCTTCGGCTTCGACGATCCGTAGCCGATTGTGCCGGCAACCTTGATCGGGTTGACACCCTGCTGCACCAGCCACTCACGCACCCGCTTCGCGCGCAGGTCGGAGAGCTCCTGATTGCGCTTCGGGTTCCCCTCGGAGGAGGCATGCCCCTCGAGCGTCACCTGGATGCCTTCGCACTGGTTCACGTACTGCAGCATGCGGTTCAGGTTCTCGGCCGTGCCCGGCACGTCGAAGTTGAAGTTGTCCGTGTTGACGATGAAGAGGATGTCGCGGAAGTCCACCTTGGTTCCCTTCTTCGGGGATTCCGGGCAGCCGTTGCGCGGGCCTTCCTTCTTCACGCCGGGGATCAACGGGCAGGCGTCGATATCGTCGCGCACGCCGTCGCCGTCGGTATCCGGCTTCAACGGATCGGTCTTCGTGCGGCGCACTTCATCGCCGTCGGCGAGCGAGTCGCCGTCGGTATCCTTCACCGTCGGGTTCGTCTTGTACGTCGTGATCTCCTCGTTGTCCATCAGCCCGTCGCCGTCGGTATCCTTGTTGTTCGGATTCGTCTGATAGCGGTTCACCTCGTCGCCGTCGGTGAGCGAGTCGCCGTCGGTGTCCTTGTTGGTCGG
>CAZJYH010000937.1:0-1908 GCA_964549365.1 uncultured Alphaproteobacteria bacterium | reverse complement strand
ACTTCCTCTCCCACTTCCGTCGGTTCCACCGTCCCCACCGCCTGCGTGAACGCCATGCCGTCGGATGACGACCAGACGATGTCGCCGACGTCGTCCTGCAGCACGATCCGGAAGCGCTCTCCTGTGGGCCGGTACTCTCCTTCCGGTGCGGGGCCGACGCGCTGCACGCGCAGAATGAACTCCGCCTGAGCGGCGCGGCTCCGGACGTCGAGCGTCATAACGATCGACCTGGCCGGCTTCGGGCTCGGCGTCCTTGCCGGAAGCGGCAGGCGTACCGCGAACGAGCCCGTTGTCGATCCGACCGCGGCGATCGCATAGGCTCCCTCGCCCGGGTCGCGAGCGGGATGCCACGCGATCGTGCTGAACGCGGTGATCGACGCCTGATGTGTCTCGCTCGACATCGTGCCGCTGGTGAGGATCTCCTCGTTCGTCGCCGAGTCCAGGCGCGCGTTCTCCCGATCGTAGACCACCACGCTGAAGTATCGCAGCGAGCGCACCGTTGCAAGGCTCGCCGGGCTTCCGGCGCCGATCATCAGGCTGAATGTGTAGCCGTCGGCCGTCGGGTCCGCCGTTATCTTCGGCGTGAGCGCGCCGATCGCCGCGTCCTGTCCGGATACCGGGGCCTGCCGTGGCTCCTCCAGAACGGTTCGCGTGGAGCTCTTGCACGCGCCGCTCGACAGCGAGACCGCGAGGGCGCCCAGGAATGAGCAGAGCAGGGATATCATCTTCATGTCTCCAAACTTACGTTGCCGCCGCGCGGGCGGAAAATGATCCGGCACTTCCGACCCGCTTTGCTCACGAATGTTTACCTGCGCGCCGCGTCGCCGCGGGGATGGCCCGTCGCGTGAAACGCTGTATACTCGCGTGGGAAAGAAGGAAGAACGAAGGGAGAGGAACGAAAAAATGCAGAGGGCGGAGCGCGGAAGTTTGAAGTCAGAAGGCAGAGCGCAGAAGTCAGAGGAACGAGAAAGGCAGAGGTTGGAAGGAAGAACGAAGGGAGGGGAACGGAATGGCTGTAGGCGCCCCGTTGTACGGGATTTCGGTCTTCGACCTCAACAGGTATTCTGCCCGCGCAATAGGCCGTCAGCCTGCGTTTCAGACATCCCGCGACGCGCTGCTCGCTACTCGCACCTGAGACGAGCGTCACGCGCCCAATGTCCGGCGTCCGGGACTATCACTTAATCGATCGAGAGACCGTGACAGTACACGAACGATTCATGCGAATCGCGCTGCAGGAGGCGGAGCGGGCGTACGAGGAAGGGGAGGTGCCGGTGGGCGCGGTGGTGGTGCAAGGGGAGCGGGTGATCGGGCGCGGTCACAACCAGACGATGCTGTTGAAGGATCCGACGGCGCACGCGGAGATCATCGCGATCACCGCGGCGGCATCGGCCGTGGAGGATGGCCGACTCGACGGCTGCAGTCTGTACGTGACGCTGGAGCCGTGCCCGATGTGTGCCGGAGCGATCGTCAACGCACGGTTGGCGCACCTTTATTTCGGCGCGTTCGATGCGAAGGCCGGGGCGGCGGGGACGCTCTACTCGATCACCGACGACGCCCGATTGAATCATCGGGCCGAGACGATCGGCGGCCTGCTCGACAACGAGTGCGCCGAGCTGTTGCGTGCCTTCTTCGCAACGCGCCGCGCGCGCGGCGCGGCGGAGGAGCGATGAGCGCCGCGGCCGCCGCGGGCGTGCTCTACATCGTGCCGACGCCGATCGGCAACCTGGAGGACATCACGCTGCGCGCGCTCAGGGTGCTGCGCGAGGTCAACACGATCGCCTGTGAGGATACGCGCGTCACGGCGAACCTGCTCCGCCACTTCGAGATCCCGACCAAGCGGTTGATCAGCTACTTCGCCGGCAACGAGGCCGCGCGCGTGGGGGGGCTGATCGCGCTGTTGGCGGGGGG
>CAZJYH010000936.1:0-1919 GCA_964549365.1 uncultured Alphaproteobacteria bacterium | reverse complement strand
CGGGCCGAACCGTGTCGGTGTCACACGCCACAACGAGTCGCGATCGAGCGAGACGATGTACGCGTTCTGATCGTAGTGCGCATGCGGCTGTCCGGCGACCGTGTCGAGCGTTGTGGTGCGGCAGTGAACGAGCAGACGATTCGGATCGTACGGACACCAGAGCGCCGTGTACACCTCACAATGCACAACGTTGGGCGGTAACAATCGCAGAACGTTCACGTCGGTCTCCGCGCCGCTCTGGAGGTCGAGGATATGCAGTCGTCCCCCGCGCGGCGCGTTCTCGATGTACGCCAACCGTCGGCCGTCCGCTGAAACCCGTGGATCTTCATGCAGGGTGCGAGGTTCCGCTGGATCGTGGTATAGATCAACCGGCCCATGCGTGGTGTCACCGCATGCGACAATCATCGTGAAGAGTACCGGGATGATCCCTGCGATTCCTTTGATGCTCATATCCGGAAATGATAAAACAGTGTACGACCCTTCGTTTCTTCATCATCAAGCGTCCCCCCGTTGTTGTGCGGAGGGACGCTCCCATCACTTGGTGACTAACGAACGACGACGAACGGAACCGTGGTCGTTTGCGTACCGGTGCTCACCGTGCAACGATACGTCCCCGCCGGAAGATCGTCAACACGGATGCTTATCGTGCGATCCACCGAGCCGTCGGCTCGACTCGTCCGCTCCAGCACGATACGCCCCAGCACATCCGACACGACGATCCGCGCCGTTCCGCCGCCGGGGACCGTGTGGTGAACGTTCATCACCGACCGCGCCGGATTGGGAACGATCGATGCACTCAGTGAAACGCTGCCCTTCGCCGACGCGACGCCGCTGACACGCCCATCATTGCCGTCCGCACCGTCGTTGCCGCCCGAACCGTCCCGCGCCTTCAACGGGCTCGGCTTCGCGAAGATCGACAAGTTGAGTTGCGGATTCGCCGGGTAGACCGGAGTCGAGGGACCGAACTGGAGTATCGAATGCAGCGGCAACACCCGATATTGATACGTCCGCACGGTGATCGGCTGCCCGTGCGTGTGGCGGATGCCCGGCACCTCACCGTTCCCCCAACTTCCATTGGTCACCTCGGAGAACGTCGTTTGATAGTTCGGGTGTGCAGCACTCCACCCACCGTTGGTTCCACCGCGCCCCCACACGAACATCGGCGCGCTGGGATCATAGTCGCCGTAGGCGTACGTCGTTGCACGCACTTCCCGTCGCTGCACTCTGTACATACCCGGCGGCCACGGTTGACGGGTGCTGCGGAAGTTGTTCTGCAACCAGAACGTATTGTACTGTTGCCATTGCCCGTACCACGTCGGCGCCAGGCTGAGATGCCAGACGCGGTAGTCCTCGTGCAACATCTCGAACAGGCTGTCGGCCTGAACGTGCCCCCAGGCAGTGTACGGGTCATAACCGCGCGCATATGGCTTGCCCGGGTTCGTTGTCTGAGTCCGATCCGAACACGATGCCTTGATCATGCCCTCGATGTCCTCGCGATCGATCCCGGCCATCCACGGCTTATCGCCGTTGAGCGTCAGTTGTTCATATCCTTCCGAGAGCAGCAGCCCCGCGACGCCCGCCGCATGCGGTGCGGCTGCCGACGTTCCGGAGAATAGGCCGACATTGATACGGTTGCTGCCGTCATCCCCTGAATAACCGGTCGTCGTGATCCAATACAGGCCGTTGTCGTCCGGTCCTGCTTTGCCCGGCGCGATGCAGTCCATGCCCCCACCGTAACTGGATGCCCAACTTGACCCATCGTCACGTAGTCCGGATGCGCGCTCTTTCTTCCACCCGGCCGCGCCGACACTGAGAACCCACGAGTTGTCGAGCGTGGCGGGGTAGTGCCCGGACCAGTTGTCGTCGTTGCCGCGTGAAGCGACGACCGTCACATAGTTGCCCACCGCGGAGTTGACCGC
>CAZJYH010000935.1:0-1926 GCA_964549365.1 uncultured Alphaproteobacteria bacterium | reverse complement strand
CACGCTCAACACACGGCGGCAGATCTCCTCGCTGCCGGCATCGTGATAGTTGCCGATCAGCCCCGGAGGGCGCACCGTGATCAGGCGATCCTCCATCCCAACCCCCAACATATCGCGAAACGAGGGGTCCGGGACGAACTCCGACAGATAGATCTCCTCCTTGAACCCGTCGTACCAGTCCACCTTCCGCGACGGAATCCGGGCGGCAGCGAGCACGTCGGTCGTGATCGCCCGCGGGCAGAGCAGCAGCGAGGCCAGCCGTTCGAGGATCACCATCTCCGTCCATTCGTAGTCGAACATGACGATCTGGGGAATCCCCATCAGCCGCGAGGCGATCGCCTGCGTGCGCGACCCGTGGCTGAGCGCAACCTCCGGCGCGAACGATCGGACGGCGGCGCGAAGCTGCAGCGCGCGCACCGGAAGGTTCGCCACCTTCTTCAGCTTGTTCCGCCCGGCATGTGAGCCGACGGCGAGGGCGTCCAGCTTGAACTGCTCGACGAGATCCAGCGTCTGCGCGAAGTCACGCGCGGTGACACGGATCTGCCACCCCAGGCTCCGCAGATGCGTGATCAGCGGCGCGAACAGCGGCACGTGCGGGGAGTTGTCGAGATCGATCCAAAGACGAGGGTACAATTTGAGGCCTTTCCCGCTGATTGATCCGCGCCGCCACGCGCGTATGCCTCTACGTCGGAACGCGCCTGGTGCGCACGCCGCGTAAGGAAAGCAACCTCCCGGATTGGCTCGGGACGGAAGACGTAGCCGCACGGTATCGGCATGGGCATGCTCCGCGCAGCTTGACTGGATGGACCAACGTTCGTCGTTGTTTGGACCTCGACTGCCTGAACGTCGGGGGTGAAATTACCAGACGCGGAGCAACCGCGCAAGAGCATAGGGCATGAGGGCGTTCGACCAACGAAGATAGGGGATGCGGTTGCTCAGGCGCCGCCCGATACGATAGATGAAGTATCCGGCAGGACGCTGCATGTTCCGGATGGCCCACTCGGCGGTGCGAAGCGCTCCCTCGCGATCGCCGAACTCGACCAGCGTCAGGACGGCCTGCGCGGCCGCGTGGGCGTCGACAGGATAGGTACGATCGTGGTAGTACTTCGGTTTTCCCCCGACGTCGAAGAAGTTCTCGCGGTAGAAACGCGCCCCCCGCTCGATCGCGTCGTCGAACCGGTGGTCGCCCGAGGCGCGCGCGTACTCGCGCAGCGATACGAGGACGTACCCGGTATGGAAGTTGTCCACGAACGCCCAATGGTCCTCCAGCCCGTAGCGCCACGAGCCGTCCGGGTTCTGGTGATCGACCGTGAACTCGACGGCGGCGCGGGCAAGCTCCAGCAGATCCGGCCGATCGGCGGCGGCCCCCGCGCGCGCGAGCAGCTCGGCGCCGAGCATCGAGGCGTTGAACACCTGTTCGTGATCGTCGGGCCCGTAGCTGAATGCGAAGCCCCGCTTTCCGGGGGTGCGGTTCAGCTCGACGGCGATGAACTCGCACGCCTCGATCGCAAGCTCCCGGCAGTCGGCCCGGCCGTATCGCTCGAAGACGTCCATCAGCCCGAGGCCGATGAAGGCGGTGGAGACGATGATCGGTTGATTCGCCGGCTTGAAGGTGGCGCGCGTCTGCCAGTCGAAGTAATAGCCCCATCCGGCACCCTTGTATCCCGGAGCGCGAAGGCGGCGAAGCTCGGCCAGCGCCCACTCGATCCGCTCGCGCGCGGCCTCGTCGTCGAGCAGGGCGTACGCACGCAGCGCCCACCCGAGGCTCACGGCGTTCAACCGGGGCCGGATGCCCAGGAGCGGCCGCACGTCGAACGGCAGACGGCGCAGGGCCTGCAGCGCCACCAGGCGAATCAGGCGGCTGCGCCCCAGCGGCGTGCGCGCAAGCAGCGGGCTGGTCAGCGCGTCGTGCGGCTCCACGCCCGC
>CAZJYH010000934.1:0-1931 GCA_964549365.1 uncultured Alphaproteobacteria bacterium | reverse complement strand
AGCCGCCGTCTTTTTTGCACGTGGAGGAGCTTCCGCCGGTGCGGACGCGCGACGCCTTCCTTGCCCGCCTGAAGGAGCTGTACGAGACGTTGCACGATTAGAAATCGCCGCGCGTCGTAGTTGCGGACGGCATTGCCCGCGATCACGATACCAGCATTCCCCTAGAACGCGATGGAACGCTACGGTGCGGAGATACGAAGTAAATGGAAGCTCATGGTGATCGGCGCAAGCACGGTGGTGCTTGCGCTGATCGCGTTTTCCGGCATCTGCTGGGGGACGCTCTCGGCGTGCGGCGTCTTCGGCTTGTCGTGGGGGTTCTGGCACGTGTTCGGCCTTGCGGGGGCGGCGCTGGTGCTGTTGCTCGCTCTTCGCCCGCTCGGCAGGCGCTGGTATCGCGCCGGTCGTGAGTCCGCCGCCGAAACGGCCGTCGATGCAGCCGAACCGACGATGCCGACCGAACGCTCCACGCCGACCGAACGCGCCACGCCGGCCGATGCTGCCGAGGCCGCCGGTCGCCACGATGCCATCGACGCAGCCTCGCGCACCGCATGCGACGACGGCAACGATTCCTGGCGCGAACTGTATGCACAGCTCTCCGACGAGGAGCGGCAGGAGTTCAAGGCGTTGATGGCGAAATATTGCGGCTGCTCAGCAAAGGCGGAGCCTCCCAGGACCGACCCCTCCAGCGCCGATGAACCCGGCGCGGCCGCGCGGCGCTCGATCTGATCATCACCTCCGTTCATGTTCCGTTCCGCATTTCGATCGTCAACATCGCGCCGCCGCGCTCGACGCGCCGTTCATTCCAGCCCACGCTCCTCGAGATCGTCCTCATCGAACCCGATCACGTGGCCAAGCTCATGCACGAGCGTGATGCGGATTTGCTCGATCAGTTCGGCCGTGTCGGGGAAATCCTCCACCAGCGGTCCGCGAAACAGCAGGATGCGATCGGGGAGATGCGGCACGCCGTCGCTTGGGAGGCGTTCGCCATACGGGGTGCCGTCGTAGAATCCGTACGGCGTCTCCTCCACCGGGATCCCACCGAGCATCTCGCGGACGTCGTCATCGGCCCAATCGTCGATGATCACCGCGCAATCCTTCAACACTTCGCGCAGTTCCTCGGGCAAATCGGCGATCACGTTCTCCACAACGCGATCGAATGCATCGTTGGTCATGAATTCAGGCCCATCTGTTCTGGTGGATGTTGTGCCGTTCCGGCGTCGTGTTCTGCCCAATTGTCCGAATGTGCGGCAATGCGGCAGTATCGTGTGCAGGGGTGGTCGCGCCCGGTCCGCGTCATCTGCCGCCGGCGAACTGCGGTCCGAACGCGGACTCCAGTTGGCGTGCGTTGTCGGCGTCGGAGCCGAAGTAGATGACGATCACGCGATCCGTCTTGTAGAAATGGGGTGTCGCCGGCCACGTCACACGTTCCCCCTTGATGGCCGTCCCGTCGGGGCTGATCGTCGCGGCCAGGGCTTCCAACTCCTCCTTCGAAGCGAACTCGTACACCTCAAGCTCAACTCCCTCGTTCACCAGCAGCGAGTTCCCCTTCGCGTTCTCGAAATCCGGACGGGATACCTTGCCGGTCACGCGCACGTGATTGCGCGTGGCGCGCAGGATGTTGAGGATATTGAACGTCGGGCCGGCAACCTCGATATCGGCCTCGGGCGTTCCCTCTACGGACCGGCCCTGCTCGTCGAGCCGCGGCGTGTCGTCGCTGCATGCTTGGAGAAGAGCGGCGCTCAGGAGGAACGCGAGCCATGCGATGCGTTTCATGATGCGGATCTCGAGACGATGATAGAACCGGGGGAGAGGAGTACGGGAATCAATCTACAAGCATTATGCCATCCATACCGATTTGATGTTCACAAATGCACGGATGCCGAACGTTCCCAGCTCGCGCCCAACGCCGCTTGCCTTGATGCCGCCAAACG
>CAZJYH010000933.1:0-1935 GCA_964549365.1 uncultured Alphaproteobacteria bacterium | reverse complement strand
CGAAGGAGGCCGGGGTAGAGACCGGGCTCGACTACGCCATCTTTCAGGACCACGGCTACAAGGGGCTGTACGGCGGTCTGGGCAACAGAGAGATCCACGCCCGGAAGAAGCTGAAGAAGAGCCAGAAGATTCTCGACCACATGGGTAGCACGGAGCTGGCGGCGAATCTGTTCCGCGCGACGCAGACCGAGGAAAAACTGCGCCGCGACAACGTACGAGGCAAGGCGAAAGCAAACCGGACCCATTTTGACGTCGGCCGCAAGGTACGCCAGACCATCGCCGAATTGGGTGGAACCATGCCCGAGAACCTGCCGACGCCCGAGAAGAGTATCCAGCAGTTGGAGTCGGCGCAGAAAAGGCTGACGAAGAAATCGAAGAAGTGAGCCGAATGGTCCATACGAATGAACGCCGAGACAAGCCGGATTGAACGGACCGATACGCGCACGCCGGAGGAGGTGATCGTGAGCATCGAGGAACAGGGGGAGGATCGTGGCGGAGGCGCCGGAGCGGTTGCGGGGGCTGATGGCGGAGTGAATCGCCGGGGAGGCCTGTGTACTTCGAGGCGTAGGCAGTGCGATGTTGACGCGCGCAGCCGGTCGCAACGCAGCGGCACCTCGAAAGCGAATTGTCCAAACGAATTGCCGGGCTGACGGCTTGCTTTTTGACTGCTGTCGGTGCGTCCCCGTTGGCACCTCCCAAACGACGCCTATCATCGCGCGCTCTCCAACCGCATCGTCCCCGCCTCCCCCCACCATCAACAAACCCATACCCCTCCCCCGATTGTATCGTTGCCGCCACAAGGTGCATATTGCGCCCCGATGCGCCGGGAAGGCGTGGGAACCCGCGCGCCGCGCCCGCTGTTGAGTCCTTCGGCCGCAGCGGCTCGTCGTGATGGGGCAACGGCACGAACAGCCGTCCAGGGCATGCGGAGAGAACCATGAGCCAGTCACGTACACCCGGAAAGGCCGCCGGCAAGGGCGGAGCACGCACGGCGGGCGCGAGCAATGGGCGCGCTGCGGGCGCGAACAAGCCTCGCGCGGCGAAGGCGACGCCGGCCCTCCTCTCCGGCGGCAATCCTCAGATCGCGAAGGCCGTCTGCGACGAGCCGGTTCTGGCCTACATCGCGGCGATGCCCGGCTGGAAGCAGGACGTCGGCCGCCGCCTCGACGCGCTGATCGAGCGCACGGTCCCCGGCGTGCGCAAGGCGGTCAAGTGGAACTCCCCGTTCTACGGCATGGAGGGGCGCGGCTGGTTCCTCGGCTTCCATACGTTCACGAACTATGTCAAGGTGACGTTCTTCCAGGGGACGTCGCTGCTGCCGGTTCCCCCCGGCGGCAAGTCCGCGGAGGCGCGCTGGATCGACGTTCACGAGGACGATCTCGACGAGGCGCTTCTGGCGGCGTGGATCCGGCAGGCGGCCGCTCTTCCCGGTTGGGGGAAGGGGTAGGCGCCCGGTGCGGCCGCGGCACGGGCGTCGAGCCGCGGCGCGTTCGGCTCCCTGCGATGCGTCGGGCATGTCCTTCCTGAGATCGCAATCCGATACTTTCGCGCGCACGGCAACGTATTGACACGCCGAGCGTTCCCCTCGATCCCGATCTTCGAATGAAAACCGACCCGCCGCCGCCGCGGTTGGGTCGCGTGCTGAACGAGTCCAAACCTGAACCCATAGGAGAGCATAGATGAGCAACGACAGCAAGTGCCCGGTTACGGGCGCGGCCGGCAAGCCGATTGCCGGTGGTGGGACGTCGAACAAGGACTGGTGGCCGAACCAGTTGAATCTCAAGATCCTCCATCAGCATTCCTCCCTGAGCAACCCGATGGGGGAGGAGTTCAACTACGCCGAGGAGTTCAAGACGCTGGACCTCGCGGCCTTGAAGCAGGATCTGTATGCGCTGATGACCGACTCGCAGGACTGGTGGCCGGCGGACTATGGCC
>CAZJYH010000932.1:0-1937 GCA_964549365.1 uncultured Alphaproteobacteria bacterium | reverse complement strand
GAACTCGCCGTAGCGCTCCTCGCACCTCGCGGTGCATGCCGCCTCGATGTTGTGCTGCAGCGTCAGCATGCAGTTGTCGCGCTCGGTGGTATCGCCGCCGGCGTCGTCCAGGCAGCTCACCGTCTCGTCGCCGCTCCCGGACTCGGTGGCGTTGTAGCTCTCCACGCAGGAGCGCAGCATATCCCACTTCCAGCTCGAGTCCGGCGCGTTCCACCAGCCCGCGTTGTATCCCGTCGCGGTCTGGCAATTGATGTGGTCGCCGATGGCGTATTTCACGCGCTCGTAGGCGTGCGTTACGTAGCCGCTGTCGGCGTGGTAGGCGTCGTTCGAGGGGCCGATGTAGCGCTTCCCCACGCCGTCAAGGAACTCGTTCAGAAGGTCGAAGTCCGGGTTGCGGTGCGCCGGGTTTCCGTCCGTCGTGGCCGCGTCCTTGTACCGGCTCACCAGCGAGGCCCAGACGTTCCACAGGTCCGCACAGTCGTACACCGCGGCGCCGGCGGTGTCGCGCTCGGCGATCATGTTCGCGATCATCCGGTTGAACGCGCCGCGCCCGATCGGATACGGCGAGGTGTTCGGGAAGAAGTCCGCGTGCCCGCCGTGCCCGAAATAGTTGTTCAGGCTGTCGACGTTGCCGCCGCCGAAGTCCGCCCCCCACGTATCGATCAGCAGCTTCTCGAAGTCCGGCACGCCGTCGCGGCACGGGTTCGCGCCGCAGTCCGGGTTCAGGATCGGGATGTGCACCGTGCAGCAGGTCGTCGTGATCGTCCGCTCAGCGTCCACGTCCGGGTTCGCGCCGAGATAGTCGTACAGGCCGTCGATGTCCCCCGAGTCCAGATACCCCATCACCGTCTGGAGCGCCGTGTCCGCCATGATCCTCGCGCGCGCGGCATCCCGTACGGTGCGTTCATATGTGGTCTCATACGTCAACCCGTTCGGCGGATTCGTACCGATGGTTGATGAGTCGATGGCGCCGCCGTGCAGCCGCCGCTCGAAGACGTACGTCCCCGGCCCCACATGAAGCGTGAACGTCGTGTCCAGCCCGGAGGCCGTATCACACCCGCGCGGCGGAATGATGAACGTCCAGGAACGCGAGCTGTCCGGGTCGTCCAGGTTGCGCGCGAACAGGTGCAGCTCGTAGTCGCACGTGGCGCAGATCGAATCGGGCCCGCAGAAGAGATACCGCAGGGTCGCGGGTGCGATCGTATACCGCAACGTCAGCGTGGTATCGTGCGTGAACGCCAGCCGCTTGTTCTTGAAGAACGTCCCGCCGCCGTTCGTGCCGCCCTGACGGTCGCCGTGGATCGTGTCGGCGATGATCGCGCTGATCGTCACGGTCTCGTCCAGCGGCAGCGCGTGCGTGTCCCCCATGTACCGCTCGTACGCGGTGGCGATCACCTGCCCCTCCTTCGTCATCCAGGCCACGGAGGTGACCTTGTTCGGGTCCGTGGTCAGCACCTTGATCACGCTCGTGTCGGACGGGGCCTCGTCGCCGAAGAGCTTCACCAGCTCCGTGTTCGAGACGCCGGAGTAGTAGACCCTGCCGGTCCGCTCCTTCCCCATCGCACCGCCGCCGATGCGATAGACGTCGCCGGTTCCGCCCGCCTTCTCCGCGCGCCCCGTGCCGTCGGCCGCGGCCAGCGTGCGGGCGTACGGGTAGTTGTCGGCGACCGGGATGGTGCTGTCCGGGTTGCTCGTGCTCCAGTAGCGCGTGATAACTCCGCCGTTCGCCGGCTTCGGGTTCGCGTACGTGGTGTCGGCGTCGAAGTGCCTCGCGGAGAACCGCTCCGTGTTGTACTTCATCAACGTGTCGGCGTAGCCGAAGTAGCCGCTCGCCCCCTGCCCGATCGGCGCGGCCATCGTGGCCACGGCCGCGCGGCCGACGTAGTCGTAGTATGCCCCGGCAACCATAAGGCTGTCGGTGGATTGCAGCCGCGCCT
>CAZJYH010000931.1:0-1938 GCA_964549365.1 uncultured Alphaproteobacteria bacterium | reverse complement strand
CATCTGCAACGGCTTCCAGATCCTCTGCGAGGCCGGTTTGCTCCCCGGCGCCCTGCTGCGCAACGCGGGCCTGCGCTTCATCTCGAAGCATGTAAACATCCGCGTGGTGAACAACCGCACCATCTTCACCGGCGACATGGAGGAGGGGGCGGTGCTCTCGATCCCGATCGCCCACGGAGAGGGAAACTTCCACGCGGAGCCCGACGTGCTGCAGGAACTGCACGCCGAGGGGCGTGTGGTGTTTCAATACTGCGAGGCCGACGGGAACGTCACGGATGAATCGAACCCTAACGGGTCGCAATTCAACATTGCGGGGATCGTCAACGCGAAAGGCAATGTGATGGGGATGATGCCGCACCCGGAGCGTGCATGCTCGCCGCTTCTCGGATCGGCCGACGGGCTCGGCATCTTTCGCTCATTGATTCGTTCGCTCGAGATCGTGGCGGCCTGAGCCACACCTGCGCGGCCAACGCCCGCTCGCTTCGTTGTCCGATATCCTCTCATCAACATACTTACCGAGGGCCATCTCATGATCGGCGGACTTGGCACACCTGAGATTATCATTATCGTCCTCATCCTCCTGCTGCTGTTCGGCGGCAAGAAGATCCCCGAACTGATGCGTGGGCTGGGTTCGGGCGTGAAGGAATTCAAGAAGGCGACGAACGTGGAGGAGGAGCCCGAGCCGCGTCGCGGTTACGAGCGCTCGGCGGACGGCCGCTCGGCGGAGAGCCGCCCGGAGGATAGGCGTCTGGAGGGGGGCGATGACCGGCGATACGATCAGCGCCCGGCCGAGAACGAGCGCCGCTCCGAAGCCCGATGACAACGCAGGCCCGCGCACGGCATCGGCTTCGCGCGGGCCTCAGGCTGATGCGTTCCCTCCTGTCTAGTGCATAGGTAAGGAAATCACATGTTCGATATTGGCGGCGGCGAGCTTTTACTGATCCTGATTGTGGTGTTGATCGCCTTCGGTCCGCGAAAGCTGCCGGAGCTGGCGCAGAGCCTTGGCCGCGGCATTCGTGAGTTCAAGCGCGCGCAGCGGGACTTCACCGACCAGATCAACAGCGCCTTCGAGCAGGAACAGCGCCGGCAAACCCGCACCGTCAGCCGCACGCCGACCTCTGTGACTCCCCCGCAGACGCCGGATCAGAGCACCGGCACCGAACACTCCATCCTTCCCCCGATGATGCAGGCCGCGCAGCAAACGAGCACCGAACTCCCGGCTACCTACCATACGGACGGCGGACCGCACGTCGAACATGCCGGCCCGACAACCGGCCCAGCGCTCCCTGCGGAAGCCACTCTCCCGGACGATGTCAAGATCGCCGACGTGCCGACCGCCGCACCGTCGGGAAGCGAGCAGCTGGGGATCTTCCGCGACGGCACATCGCAGCCGAGTGCCTGATGAGACTGCCGACGTGATGCGGGGCCGTGTCCGGAGTGCTAAGTTCAAAGTGCCAAGTGCTAAGTTCAAAGTGCCAAGTGCTAAGTTCCAAGCACCAGCCAGCGAGATTCCTCGCTACGCTCGGAATGACATCCTTCCCTCACACCCATAACCCATAACCCATAACCCATAACCCATAACTCATAACCTCCCAATACCTCACGCAAAGGCGCAAAGCCGCGAAGGGCCCGCCACACTCGCTTCTCGCCACTCGCTTCTCGCCACTCGCTTCTCGCCACCCCCCATCACCGTTCCGTGCGCGGCTCCGCGTCGATCTGCTCCAGAATCATCCGCAGTCCATCCTGAAACGTGACGTCGACATGGCGCGGCCCCAGGAAGGGCGCCGCCTCGGCAACGTTCGGGTAGCTCGCCAGGTCGGGCGGACGTTCCAACAGGAGATGCTTCGGGGGGCTCGGCGTGCCGTGCCGCACGGAGATCGCCGCCATCGCCGCGCCGTTGAGATAGTGGCCGTGGATACGAAACATGCGGGCGCTCAT
>CAZJYH010000930.1:0-1953 GCA_964549365.1 uncultured Alphaproteobacteria bacterium | reverse complement strand
TCCCCTACGTTGGAGCAGCAGATCGAATATCGCGGTCGGCTTCCCGACGGGTCGTGGACCGATTGGCAACCCGGGAACAGCTTCGTCGGATCCCGTGGAAAGAACCAAAGCCTTATCGGCGCCGCAGCACGTCTGAACGGAAAACTTCAACGGGAATTCAATCTTGAGCTTCTGTGCCGGTTTGAGAACCTCGGAGACATACACGCGGCCGGCAGTGGCGAGGATTGCTCAACAGAAACAGGCACACAGTCGCTCCGGGGTCTGCAAGTGATCTTAAGCCGTAGACGATCTGATACGTGCAGTGAAAAGGACGGCCGTAGCATGAGTGCCGCGCAGCTGCTGGTTCCGATTACCTCCATAGCCGGTACGAGCGACATTCGCGAGGCGAAGCCGAAGGTACTGGATTTCGCCGAGGTAATGTATCTGCCGACGTATCGGATTCCGGGTCCTTGGGGCATCTTTGACGCAAAGGGCACGGCGATCGAGGGCACGGTCAATTTCCTTGGTCCGGGGCGCCATCCGATGCACCAATCGGTGACGGTGACACCTGAGCCCGCCGAGGCGACCTGCAACGAACCTGATCTCGTCTATGTCGGCGAGATCATGAATCATTTCGGCCATTTCCTGACGTAGACCTTGTCCCGGTTCTGGTACCTGCGCGAACGGCCCTCGGCGCGGTTGCTGTTCCATTCGTTTGAGCCGAAAGCGCAGCTGTTCTCGCTTCCGTATGTCGCACAGGTTTTTGAGGCGCTCGGCCTTCGCGAGGAGCAGTTCGTCCGGTTCGAGGTGCCCACGCTCGTGCAACGCCTGACGGTGCCGCAGCCGAGCTTCGAGGAGATGCATTTCGCGCATCAGATTTATGCGGAATGCCTGCGCGAGATCGGTGCGTTCTTCACGCAAGGCGATGTGGTCGCGGACGAGGGGCCGCTGTATCTGTCGAAGGCGCGGCTCGGCTACGGCGTCACTCGTCTCGTCAACGAGCAGGAGATGGAGGACGAGTTCGCCCGCCAGGGCGTGCGGATCGTGCATCTGGAAAATCTCTCTGTGGCACAGCAAATCGACACCCTACGGCGTCATCGGACGTTGCTGGGGTGCGTCGGATCCCATTTTCACATGACGCCGATGCTGCCGGAAGGGCGCCGGATCGTCGGATTGCATTATATCGAGGACTTAAGCTCGAACTTCTTGATGCTCGATGAGCTGAGCGGCAACAAGGCCAGCTACTATTACGCGCCGTCCACGAACGAGATTACGAAGGAGATTGCGGACCCGAAATTTGTATTTATGCGGACCTTCCGTATCGACGATCCCGTGGACGTCGCCAGAGAGCTGCTGCACCGGATCTGAGTTGCCGTCACATGCTGATGGCTCGCCGAGCGAATAGGCGCTCAGCAATGCGTGATGATGCCGTTCTCGACCGTAAAATCCTGCGACGGCGGCCTTTTGCAGGACACGCGTCGGAAACGCCTTGCCTGACGTCAGACCCGGTATCCGCATCAAGAACAAAGCCGCCAGCTGACCCGGTTTCGCGGGCCTCCCTTAGGTGATGCATAAATCATGTTTCGCGGGCATCTTGATTTGACGCGTTACGTTCATGCTCGCGCACTTGACCGCGATGCGACCCGACTTTTATCAAACTAGTGCGCACCGCCGTGGATTTCGGCTAGCGCTTGAACGAGGTCGTCGGGCAGGGGGTCGGCGGCGGTCAGTGTTTGTTGTCCTGCTTGGATGGTGATGGTGCGGTAGCGTCGTGTGGTGCGCACGAATTGCTTTATGCTCCAACCAGTTTGGGTTTCGATCCAGTGCGTGACGGCCATCGCGGCGAACACGATCGTGAGGTGGGCTTCGATGGATTCGCGTTTGTGGTGGTAGATCGGGCGGGCTTGCAGGTCGTGTTTGTGTCGCTTGCCAGGGTGATGGGACCACCTGATTGCCAGGGGGATGGGACCACCG
>CAZJYH010000929.1:0-1953 GCA_964549365.1 uncultured Alphaproteobacteria bacterium | reverse complement strand
CGGAACTCGTAGGGCGTAGGCAACGCGAGGACCGGGCAGCGTTGCCGCCGCGCGCCGCGTCGGTTTGTGCCGCACCCATGTTTTTCCCGCGCCGTAACTCTCCCTACCTTTGTCGCTGACTGAACACGTCATTCATCCGAGGCGATGGCAAACAACACGAAGGGGAGGCGCGCGGCGGCGGAGGAGTTGAATCTGCTCGACGCGCGCGAACGCCACGCAGCAAACGGGCGGACGGTTCGGAGAAACAAGCTGCCATCCGACGGAGCGATTGCAACTGCCATGATCCGACGACTCTTCAGGTGGATATTCAGGCTGGTCGCGTTCTTCTTCATCGCGTCGATTGCGTTGGTGGTGATCTACCGCGTGGTCGATCCGCCGATAACACCATTGATGCTGATCCGCCCGATGGAGGGGGTTGCCGGCGGCGATCTGGTCGGCGTCAACAAGCGATGGGTGTCGCTGGACGACATCAGCCCCGCGATGGTGCGGGCGGTGATCGCGGCGGAGGACGGACGGTTCTTCACGCACAGCGGCATCGACTGGAAAGCGGTCGAAAGCGCACGGCAGCGCAACGAGCGCTCCGACGGCAAGAAGCTGTACGGCGCCAGCACGATCACGATGCAATGCGCGCGCAACGTCTTCCTGTGGCAGGGCCGCAATTACATCCGCAAGGGGCTGGAGGTCTACTTCACCTACCTGATCGAGTTCGTCTGGGGAAAGCGGAGGATCCTGGAAGTGTACTTGAACGTGATCGAGTGGGGCGACGGCGTGTACGGCGTTGAGGCCGCCTCCGAGAAATACTTCGGGATACATGCCTCTCAGCTGTCGGCGCGCCAGGCGGCGCTTCTGGCCTCGGTGCTGCCGAATCCACGACATTGGGATCCGTCGCATCCAACGGGCTACATCAACCGGCGCGCCTCGATGATCCAGAGCCGCGCCGCCGGCGTCGGGCTGGGTCCGATCAAGGAGGATGCGCGCCGCATCAAGCGTTCGCGCGATGAAAAAAACGGGGGACGCTCCAAGTGAGCATCCCCCGTTCGGTTTGCTGAACGGCTCCGCCCGATCGCGGGCCGCCGTCTCCCGATCATACCACCCTCGGAATCAACGGAAGTAAAAGTGAAACCCGGCCTCCGGAAGCGGGAAGAAGGTTGAGGTGGCCGGCATGAAGCTGAGCGCCGCCGCGACATGCCAGGCGAACTGATCGCCGGTGAACCACTCGTACCCAGCCCCCAGCCCGACACGAAACGGCTCGGCGATCACATTCTCGGCGACCGCCGAATCGCTGCGGACGGAGCTGTAGTATCCGAAGCCGACGATGCCGTAAAACCGCGAGTCGTTGCGGCGCGTGAACGCGTACTGCCCTTCGATTCCGAAGTTGACATGCGTGTACTTGAACGCGGAGATCACGAAGAACGTACCCTGCACGCCGAAGCCGTTCGGATGCATGAACCTTCCGGAGATCCCCGCGCCGGAGAAGAGCCCAACGTTCAACCCCACGCCGAATGTCGGCTTGTAGTAGTAGAACTCATCCCCCTTCGTCGAGTCCTGCGGGGAGTATGCCGCCGGGGTGCTCGAGCCGGAAGGCTGCGCGACGGCGGCAAGCGATGCGGCCATCAACAGAAGAAGCGGAAGGCAGATCGGAAGAAATCGTTTCATGAGGCGTGAGCGTAAGCGTGGATGAGAAAGCCGGCTGGGTGCCCCCACGGCCGGCGCCCGCCACCATGCGGTGTGAACGCCGGAGCCGACGCGCCGAGGACAGCCCAATAGGCGGCTACTAGCTCAAATCGGCAACGTCCTCGCGCAATGTCTCGCCGATCTCGCGCCCCGCCTCGCCCGCCGCGCCCACGAGGAGCGTGCGGATCTCCTCCTCGCTCATCGACAGAAACTGCACCGCGTTGTAGATGCTGGCGCCGCTTGCGATGCCGCGCGGCGCGACGGCCGCCAGATACGTCT
>CAZJYH010000928.1:0-1954 GCA_964549365.1 uncultured Alphaproteobacteria bacterium | reverse complement strand
TTCGCTCGCGCGCTCGCGCACAACCCGAAGATCCTGATCCTCGACGAGGCCACCTCCAGCGTCGACACCGAGACCGAGCAGTTGATTCAACGGGCCACCGAGAAGCTGCTCCGCGGGCGCACGTCGATCGTGGTGGCGCACCGCCTGTCGACCATCCAGAACGCCGACCGCATCCTGGTGATGCACCGCGGCGAGCTGCGCGAATCCGGAACGCACGAGGAACTCCTCGCACAGAACGGCATCTATGCCACGCTCTACAACCTGCAATACAAGCTGCAGGAACGACCGGAAGCCGACGGCCGAACGCAGAAGGCGGAAAGCAGATCGCAGAACGCCGAGGTCTGAAGGCGAAGCGCGGAAGTCGGAAGGAACGGGAACGGAAGAGTCGGGGGCAGAGAGGGTGTGGCTGGAGATCGGAACGGGGAGCGGGCAGCCGTGGGCGCCGGCCGTGCGAACCGGAGCACGGCCACGCCACCCGCCCCGGATGAATCCCCCGGTACGGCGCCGGAAATCAAACGGGCTGCCCGACGTGAACCGAGGTTCATGCCGGGCAGCCCGCTCTTTTTCATCGTGCCTGCCGTCTGATCGCGACGGCCGCGTGATCGTGGCCCCGCGTCACCGGCGAATCCGGTGATCAGAACTGATAGCTGAACTGTGCGTAGGTCTCGGTGTACTGCACCGCGCCACGACCGAACAACCACCGCCCGATGCCGAGATCAAGCGCATACTGACCATCCGACGGCCCGATCACGACCGAACCGTACAGGCGGCCGTACTTGGCATTGTTGAACCCGGCGTTCTTCGTGCCGTTCCCCACCGCGTCGCGCGAGGCGAAACGATCGGTGGAATCGGAGATATTGCCGTTGCCGACGCCGCCGGTATAGTCGAACGCGAGCTTCGGCATCACCGTCCACCCCTTCATCACCTCGATGTTGTAGCCGCCGTCCACCGAGAACATCACCTGATCGGCGAACGCTCCCTGCCGAAGGTTGTATCCCAGCATGGCCTGCACGTATCCATCGCCGTTGAACGAATGTCCGGCAAGGAAGTGAATGCCGAGGTCGCGCTTGAGCAACCCGCGCCACTCGGATGTCGCCTCGGGCATCGTGTCCGTGCGCCTGACGACCGTGTCACGGCCATCGAGCGTCTTGGACGTGACCGCATAGCTGTACGTGCGCGACTGGTACCGCGAGTATACCTCGGCCGGCTCGTTGTACAGATCGGGGAAGCGGGTGGAGAGCATCGCGGCCATCGGGAAGTCGCCGCCGAGGAACTGGTACTTCAGGTTCAGCCACGAGTCGGTAAACCCTTCGTTGATCTCCCAGTGCGGCTTGATGGACTTGCCCGTCTTCGGATCGCGACTGACCCGCTCGTAGCCCCACAGGTAGTTGATCGTGCCGGAGAGCTCCAGCTGATCGGTGATGCCGACTTCGCCGGAGATGTACCCGTAGCGGAAGTCGTGGAACAGGCCGTTGACAAGCGTGCTGTCGGCAGGCTTGTTCAGGACGCCGTCATCCCCCCAGCGTGCGCCGGAGCTCTTGCGGCTGTATCCGAAGGTGAGGCGAACCTTCCCCTTCTTTTGAGTCCATGGCCCACCGGCCTGGACGTCGGGTGCGATGAGTGCGAGGAATACTATCCCCAGCAGGAAGAATCTCAGGGATGTCATCGATGCTCCTTGTTGCGTTTTTGGGCTCAATTGTGACCGGTTCCTTCGGACGGGAACCCTGACGGGGATAGAATGTTGCGGTCGCCAAATGTACAACATTGTATCCGGTCCAGGCTACAAAAAAGACGAGATGAGGCATCTCATCTCGTCTTTTTGCGTCCGACTCCTCTGCCGTGCCGCAGCCAACCGGCTCAAACCGCCGTCAGCGGGTTACCAGAACCTTTCGCGCAATGATGTTCTGGGCGGTGGCCGTGTCCGCGGCCCTGCACCTGCTGTGGCTGGCCGACA
>CAZJYH010000927.1:0-1954 GCA_964549365.1 uncultured Alphaproteobacteria bacterium | reverse complement strand
TCCTTCATACGTGGGTACTGTCCGGAGACGGCCGGCTTCTCGAACAAACGCATCCACGTCCCCGCCGCCGCCGACATGTTCGAGCAGAGCTCCGCCGGATGCGTCATCGGTCGGGACTATCCTGCGCCGATCGTGGATCACGCGGCACAGCGCGAGCGGGCGCTGAAGCTGTACAAGGCCGTCGGCGGCGAGCGTTGAGGGTCGTGGCGTTCTGCGAAGTTCCACATGCCAAGTTCCAAGTTCCAATTCACTTCAGGATACGCCTTTCTCTATGGCGTCCACAACTTTTGAACATAACTCGTGCCAAGTGCCAAGTGCCAAGCACGAAGCACGAAGCACAAAGCACCAAGTTCCAAGCACGAAGCACAAAGTTCCAAGCACGAAGCACAAAGCACCAAGTTCCAAGCACGAAGCCACACGGCCGGCACGCGTACGGCACCCACGCGCACCATCGCTCGGCATCGCTCATCATCGTATGTTCGCATCCGATGCGACACGTTCAACTCCGCTTCCTCATCCTCGGCCTCTGCGCGATCGCGCCGGCGGCCCTCCCCTCCTGCTCCGAGCCGCCCGCAAAGCGGGACACCATGGACATCCGCGCGCGCGTCACCGGACGCCTCGACGCCCCCGAACGGATGCGCCCGCAACGACTTGTCGGGTTTCTCAAGGTGGAAGGGGGAGGCGAACGCTCGCGCTACGATTGCGCGGCCGTCACGGTCACCGACACCACGGCCATAACGATCGTCGACGGCGGTGCTCACCGAACCGGCTCCTTCGCCGCCATCCGCCTCGGCGACAGCGTGGAGGCCACGTTCACGGGCCCGGTTCTCGAATCCTATCCGCCGCAGGCCACCGCGCGCACGCTGGTGGTGATCCCGCGCCGCTGAACCGGTCCACGGCATTCCCGGCGCGCGCATCCCCGCATTCCCCACGTCTTCAGCGTTGCGCCCGAGCCGCAAACACGAACGGCCCCGGAGAGGTCGTCCCCGAGGCCGTTGCGTCAAGTTGTCGGATCCGGGCGCGCCTCAGCGCGAGCCGGCGTAGTAGTCGTTGGTCCAGCGCTGGAACGGCAGCATGAACTCGCCGGTGATCTCGCGCGTCTCGTGCGGATCGTTCTCGTTGTACGCCGTCAGTGTGAAGCGCCCCTGTATCGCCTCGGTGTTGATCGACGATATCGTCACGTTGCCGGCGCCGCCGTTCCAATCGCTCCGATAGATGGCGAACGCCCGGCCGTCCTTCATCACACCGCTGAACATCGCCGAGAAGAACGGGGTGCCGGTGGTGTCGGATGAACGGTCGAAGATTCCCTCACCCGTGTAGGCGGTGAATCGCTTCATCGTGTCGACCATGATGCTGTGCGCCCCCATCCGCGCCGGCACTCGCAGCACGCACGAGGAGATGATCCCCTCCGGCCCGAACCGCGCCGCCGGATCGCTCACCCAGTTTCCCTTGATGAAGATCTGCCCGTTGGTGACGTACGCCACCACCTTCACCGTGCGTGGATGGCCGTCCACCTTGATCTCCAGGCGGTGCGTATCCAGGCGCACGAGGCCGTCGACGGCGGCCATCGAATCGATATGGCGGCGCGACTCGGCTGCCGTGCGCTGCGCGAACGCGGGGACGGCGGCGAGCAGAAGAAATGTTCCGAGAAGTGCTGAGCGAAGCATCGTTGATATCCTACAGGTTCGGTTCAGGGACGAATTGCGGAAGAGGACCTGCGCGACACCGGGGACTGGACTGCCCGTGACATGGACTGATGGCGGACCCCAATATACGCAGCCGCCGCCGCTTGTCCGACGCCAAGGGTTGCGGGAAGCTCCTCGGTTTTCATGGCTCCGGCGGCACCGGATTCCGACAGGTCTGCGGCGCTTGATTTCCGGGAGACAACACGGGGCTATCGACAGGTCGCGTCTCCGACGCCGGGACCGGACGGGACATCAGCCGCCGAGCATCT
>CAZJYH010000926.1:0-1955 GCA_964549365.1 uncultured Alphaproteobacteria bacterium | reverse complement strand
CGCCGAGCCCTTCGATCTTCGTGATCCCATAGAAGCTGAGGCGCACGGTCGCAGGGAACTGCTCCTTGCCGTTGGAAACGATCGTTGAATTGGTCGACTCGCGGTCCGGATCCAAACGCGTCGTGATCGCCCCATACGTCGGGCTATTGCTCGTGACGTCGATAACTGAGGGCGGCAGGCTCTCGTTCAGGGGCGTGTTCGGCGGAGGCGGCTCCTTCGAGCAATTGTTGAACGTACCGGATCCTTCCGTTCCACAAAGCGTCTCGACGCTCGCAACCGAGCCGTCGTCATTATAGACGGTCACCACCTTGCAGCCGTCGACGACGACGCAGCTGCAGTTCTGGGCCGAGACGGCCGTGGCGGCGGCAACGAAGCCGGCGAACGCCAGGGCAACGACCAACAAATTGCGCTTTCCTCTGACTACCATGATTCCTCTCCTATGGACAAAGTGTGCGTAGTGGATGTCGATGCGAATGCTCACCTCGGCGCCTTTTGCTGAATGCGCGCGGTCCGGTGGAGCCATATGCGGTCTGGTGTGGACCGCACCGAGACGCAACGACGGCCGCAAGCTACATGCCCGGACTCGCCGAAACTTCTCCTCGATTGCGCAACAATCTGATGGCGGGCTGTTCGCCGCGAGCGGCGGGGGTATCGCGTCCGCTCAGGTGTTGTCGCGGAGTTGCACTCCGCGGCCCGCCTATTGAGACGCGCGGGTGTTGCCGCGGTGTTGACTCCGCGAATTGCCCAACCGCGGCCTACAACCCCAGCGCCGTCGGGTGCTTCGGCTGGTACAGTCCGATGGTGCCGCCCCCCGGCAGCTTGATCGCCGTCACGAGCCCGAAGCCCTGGTCGGTGATCTCGCCCGCGAACTCCACGCCGCGCCCTTCGAGCTCTGCAACGGTGGCATGCACATCGTCGCACATCAGGTACAGCTCGTGCTGGTTCTCCTCCTCGGCGGGATGGATCCCAAGCTCCGCCGGCGGCAGCTTGAAGATCAGCCACCCGTGCCCTGCATCCACCGCGGGAAAACCGATGACGTCGCGAAGGAAGGCGCGGACGTTCTCCGCCTCCCTGGTGTAGATAAGCGCGTGAGCTCCAGTGATCATGGTTCGATGATGTTGGTTGTTGAATGATGCGTGTTCGGGGGGAACATGCGGGCCGGCACAAGGCTCCGGGAGCGAGTGCGACATCGAACCCAGGGCTAACGCCCTGGGCTACAGACAGGCCGCCACTCCGGGGCGCCAAAACGCGTATCGTGATCGGTCTGCTGTTTCATTCCGAATGAACCCGGCATCCGACTTGCGACGTCGAGCCGAGGACCGTATGAGGGTACAAACGGCCTTGGGGGCAACGCGCCATCCAATGATACACTGCCGAGCCCAGCCTTTCTCTTTCCTCGGTCTTCTCTCTTCAGCACCGACCTCGGCCTTTTTCTTTCCTCGCTCCTCTCTCCTTCCTTCTTTCCTACAGCATCCTCGTCTGCTCGCCGGGGACGATGCCGGGGCGGCGGATGCCGAAATGATCGTAGGCCTTGGGGGTGGCCTCGCGGCCGCGGGGGGTGCGCTGCAGGAAGCCCTCCTGGATCAGGTACGGCTCGTAGACCTCCTCGACCGTGCCGGGGTCCTCGCCCGCGGCAACGGCCAGCGTGCCGAGCCCGACGGGGCCACCGGAGAACTTCTCCATGATCGCCAGCAGGATGCGCTTGTCCATCTCGTCGAGCCCCTGCTCGTCCACCTCCAGCGCCGCCAGCGCAATCTTGGCGATCTCCTCGTTGATCACCCCGTCCCCCTTCACCTCGGCGAAGTCGCGCGTGCGGCGCAGCAGCCGGTTGGCGATGCGCGGAGTGCCGCGTGAGCGCCGCGCGATCTCGAGCGCCCCTTCATCCTCGATCGGGATCTTCAGGAGGTCCGCCGTCGAGGCGTCGAGCACGCTCTCCCACGCGAGCGCCTGACCCG
>CAZJYH010000925.1:0-1957 GCA_964549365.1 uncultured Alphaproteobacteria bacterium | reverse complement strand
AGCACGGCGAACGCCATCTTCATCGGCATTCCCACGCGGTACTGGCGATCGTGGGTCATCGCATCGAGCGCGTCGCACACGGCGATGATCCGCGACGGCAGGGGGATGTCACGGCCGGCGAGACCGTCGGGATATCCGCGGCCGTCCATCCGCTCGTGGTGCGACCGGACGATGTGGGCGGCGGAGGCGAGCGTCGGCTCGGCCATCAGCATCGTCTCGCCGTCGATGGTGTGGAGCTTGACGAGCTCGTACTCCTCGGGCGTCAGCGCGGCCGGCTTGGTGAGGATCTCGTCGGGGATGTTGAGCTTGCCGACGTCGTGGAGGAGGGCGGCGAGCCCGCACCACGTGGTCGCGGGTGAGCACGTCCTTGTCCTCGAGGTCGGCGACGAAGGCGTGCACCACCGGGCTGAGCCCGAGCTCGAACGCGACCAGCGGGTCGCGGGCGAGCACCGGACCGAGGATCTCGGTCGCCGACTTCGAGAAGCTCTTCGAGACGACCAGTCCGACGATCCGATCGAAGGCCCCCATCAACTCCAGGTGCCGCAGCGCCCGCTCGGCCGCCGCGAGATCACCGCTCACATCCTCGATCATCAGGATCGTCCCCTCCAGTTCCGGGAAGTAGTCGGTGCCGGCGGCGATGAGCAGTGTATCCAGATTCCCCCCGACGATCGGCGCGGTGACGGCCCCGGGACGCAGCGCGCGCCATCCCTCGTTCGTCCGGAACTCGCGCGGCTCCGTCCGCCAGGCATCGCCCACGGCGTCGCGGAAGTGATTGCTCCATTGCCCCGGCGGTTCAACGACGCGGCCGCCCTCGGTGTGCCGCGCGGCCGCATCGAGGAACGAGTCGAGCATGTACGGCAGCACCGTCGGCCACTCACCGAACGACGGCATCACGGCCGGACCGTAGAACGTCGAAAGGCCGCTGTAGGCAAGCACGGCAAGGTGGAGCGAGGTAACGTCGCTGTAGCCGCAGATGATCTTCGGATGCGCCCGGATGAGGTCGAAGTCGAGATACGGGATCATGCTGGAGGAGTTCATCCCGCCGATCGCCGACATCAGGCAGTGCACGGAGTCGTCGAGCACCAGTTCCATGAACTCTGCCGCGCGCTCCTCGGGCGTCCCGGATCGATATCCCTGGCTCACCCCCCGTGCCGTCAACGATCCCTCCACCACCCTGTATCCCAACGAACGCAGCACGCCCAGGCCGTGTTGGTACTTCTCGCGGAACATGACGTTCGCGGGCGTCGACGGCGTGAAGACGCCGATGGTGCCGCCCTCCGGCAGCGGGCGCGGTCGAATAAGCGATCGATGCATGGTCAACCTCCGATAGAACGATGAGTATACAACGGCCTCACACGACGGGCAAGCGGATCACCCGCCGCGAGACGGCGCGCGCGAAGCGCGATGCATTGCGCAATGAACGGGCAGTCGCCGGGCCACCCGTAACCGTTCAGGGCCCGCGGTGTTCGGCAGGATATCCGGTCCGCTCGTGATGCGCGAGCAACGGGTGCAGCCGTGCCACATCACCTGGGAAGCGGGAACACCGATTCGATTCGATGCGACGGCCGAGGGAGAATACGCGGACACGCTGGTGGTGGTGGACGCCGAGTGCGGAGCGCTGCTGCGCGTTCCGCTGCACGGCCGCATCGGGCCGGGAGCGCGCGCGGTGGTGCGGCTGCCGATCGCCGCGGCTCACTCCGGCGAACATGTCCGGCTGCCGCTGACGATCGCGGTTGCCGAGCCCGGCTCATTCGCGGCGTCGGGAGCCGCGCGGTTCCGCGCCTCGATCACGTTCGACGGCACGCTACTCTATCCGGACTCGGCGCGCCATGCCTCGATCACCGACGCACGATTCGACGCGAACACCGGCGTGCAGACGATGACGATGCAGGGAACGTACGATGCGGGGGACACGCCGGCCCTGCTCTTCGCGACGGCTCCGTTCGGACCTGGGGGC
>CAZJYH010000924.1:440-1964 GCA_964549365.1 uncultured Alphaproteobacteria bacterium | reverse complement strand
ACGCCGGTGCACCGGAACTTCGCACCGAAACATTCTCGGCGGCCGTTGTTACTTTCGGGACCTGAGCTGGATCGTTATCTCAAAGCATGAAACAAGCCGTACGATACCCTCGAAAATTGCGCACGATGAGCACGGAAACCAAACCGCGTGCCTTCAACGAGGTGGAGACGTTCTCCCGGTTCCTCCGGGGTGATGACGCCGCCTTCGTTGAGCTGTTCGATCGATTCGACAAACGACTCCGTTTGTACTGCACCAAGATCGTGGGGAACGCGGAGATTGCCGAGGATCTGACGCAGGAACTCTGGGAACGCGTCGTGAAGATGCGGAACAACCCGGTGGAGGTATTGGAGCCGGCGCGCTACATCCTTCGGATCGCGCGGAACCTGTGCCTGAAGTACCTCGGGCGCGAGAAGCGGCATTCGTCGATCGACGACCTGTATGAGTCGGATCACCCTACCGAGTCGATACCGGAGCCGTCACATCTCGAGGAACTGGTCCGTATTGCGATGGAGCAGTTGCCGTTCGAGCAGCGCGAAGTGCTGACGCTGCACAACTACTGCGGCTACAGCTACGAGGATATCGCCGAGACGCGCGGCGAGTCCGTGGGGGCGGTCAAGATGCGGGCCATGCGGGCACGCGGCCGAATCGCACGGATCATTTCCGCGTTCCTCGCCCTCGGCAAGGAGGCCGAGGCCCCGCCCGATGCCGGCGGTGAACAACCTGACGACGACAGACGACCGGATGCAGAAACTTTTTTTGGAGGGATACATCAATGACCCAGATCGAACGTGAGGAAATCGTTGAGCGCTATCTGGCGGGCGAATTGAGCCAGGCAGATGAGGCCGACTTCTTCCTCCATGTGGCCGTCGATGACGAACTCCAACGCACGTTGAAGGCCTTCCAGGTCATGGATCGTACCATCCAGGCCGATCGCGACGTGGAAGTGCCGGAGCGAAGCCGCTATCGCGAACACATCATGGCGATGCTCGCCGTCACGCCGGCGATGATCTCCGGCGGCATGGTCGCAGCGGGCTCCAATGTGGTCTCGAGCGGCTCGGCCGCGGTCTCGGCCGGCGCGGGGAGCACCCTGGCGGCGGCCGGTGGGCTCGGCATCGCGAAGATGGTGGTGGGCGTTCTGCTGGGCGGATCGTTGCTGGTCGGCGGGGGCGTCATGGTCAAGAAGTGGGTCGGCACCGATGATGTTCCCGCACGCTCGGCGCCCGCCGTGGTTGCGACACCGCAGGCTGCTCCGCCGGCTCCGGCCGTCGCGTCGCCCGCTGATGCGGTTCCCGCCGATGCAAATGCCGTTCAGGCCGAGACCGGCGCGCCGACGGACTCGCCCGCCAACGTGTCGCGAGTCCGAGCCCGCCATTCGGCCCCGGCGCGCACGGCTGCGGAAGTGGAGGGGAACGGTACCGTTCCGACCAGTCCGAAGATCCAGTTGCCGCCGAAGAACAACACGAAGCCGATGCAGGTTCAGGTTGATCCGGTGCGGCAGAACAAGTAAAGCCCGATCGGCACGGT
>CAZJYH010000924.1:0-430 GCA_964549365.1 uncultured Alphaproteobacteria bacterium | reverse complement strand
ACGGTCGCATTTTGGAACGAAAGGGCGCTCGGCAATGGGCGCCCATTTCGCATGCGCGCCGTTCATGGGCGCCCTCCTCGTCCCCGTCGCTCCTCGTCCCCGTTCCTCCTCGCCTGCGTCCCTTTGCGTGCCGCCCAACTCTGCCGATCACCGTATATTCGCCGTACTCACTCGTCGGCCCGGCCATTTGATCCATGTCGCCGGTCGGGAATCATGATGCGGGATCGTATCTGTCCGGCCGAGGGGACGCGATCGCCACGGTTTGTGCGGCCGCATCCGGCACTCGATTGTACCATGGTTGCAAAGATCATCGAGCACGCTCGCTACATCGCGTTGATCGGTGTGATCGCGCTGCTGATCACGTCGCCGGGCCAGTCCGGTTCGGCACACTGCAGAAGCCGGGGAGTACGGCGACTTTAACGCATTTGAC
>CAZJYH010000923.1:0-1970 GCA_964549365.1 uncultured Alphaproteobacteria bacterium | reverse complement strand
CGGGCGCGGCCTTCTTCGCCGGAGCCGTCTTCTTCGCGGGCGCGGCCTTCTTCGCTGGAACAACCTTCTTTGCCGGAGCCGCCTTCTTTGCGGCCGAGCCGGCTGTCGATTTGCTTCTGGCTGCCGATGCTCCGGCCTTTGCCGGCGTTTTCTTCGCAGCCGATGCGTTCGTCGTCGGGGCGGCCTTGGTTGTCTTCGTTGCTGCCATAGTTCCGTGTCGCCTTTGTTTCCAGTCCTCTGTTGATGACATGCCACGTCAGATTGCGGAACGCCGAGTTCCGCCCAACGAGCGCACATGCCACGCACGAAGATGAACGTCGACGCCGAAGCCGGGCACACAACATGCGCGGGCGTCCGCAACGTTCACATCCTGCTTCGTCCGTACTTCTATGATGTTTCGGCCACCGTTCGAATGCCGGGCCGCCGGACCGCATGTTCCGGCAGCGGGAGGCAGTGCGCACGGCCGGGCCGTGCGCCGATGGCGCGAGCGAGTGTCAGCAACAGAGAGGGTCGGGAACATCAGTGTCGCGCCGAACCTGCATCAGTTCAACACGGCACGCACCAGTCCGATCAGGCACGCCGTCCCGTTCAGGTCGGCCTCGTGCATCCCCTCGCGATGTCCCGGTTCGAATTGCACCGCCAGCGTTTCCTCCATGATGTAGCCACGCTGTGCTTCCAGCGCCGATGCCAGAGCGGCATCACATTCATACTGCAGAAGGATGCGATCGGTGAGTTCCAGACCGGACTCCTTGCGGAGGCTCTGCACGCGGTTGACGAACTCGCGAGCCAGACCCTCGGCAATCAGTGCCTCATCCAGCTCGGTGTCGAGCGCAACCGTCACGCTCCCCTCGGATGCAACAAGCCACCCCTCGATGTCCTCGTGAAGTATCTCGACGTCATCCGGGAGAAAAACAAACGTATCATTCGCCGCCGTGAGAGTCAAGGAGCCGGCGCGTTGTAGTTCGCCGATCTGCGCTGACGTCAGGCCGACGATCGCCGCGGCAGCGGCCTTGGCGCGTTGGCCGAACTTCGGGCCGATCGCCTTGAAGTTCGCCTTGGCCTTCATCTTCACCACGTTCGAGCTTCCGTCGTCGCCGACGTATTCGACGGCCTTTACGTTCAACTCGTCCTTGATGATCTCCTCGACGCCGCGATAATCCTCGCGCTCGGCATCGCCGGCAACCGGGATCAGAATTCTGCGCAGCGGTTGCCGCACCTTCAATCGCGACTTCTCGCGCAGCATGCGCGCCAGCGCCACCACCTTCTTCGCGCGGCTCATCCGACGCTCCAGCGCCTCGTCGATCGCGCCGCGCTCCACCTCCGGCATGTACGACAGGTGTACCGAGTCCGCCGCGTCGTGCCGCGCCACGTTGTTGAGCGAACGATAGATATGCTCCGAGAAGAAGGGGGCCAGCGGGGCCATCATCTTCACCACGCCCATCAGGCACTCGTACAACGTCTGGTAGCCGGCCACCTTGTCGGGCGTGAGCGCGCCTTTCCAGAACCGCCGGCGATTGCGGCGCACGTACCAGTTGGATACCGTGTCGACGATGAACTCGCTCACCAGACGCATCGCGCGCGTCGGCTCGTAGGCGTCCATCAGCTCCAGATAGGCGGCGAGCGTCGAGTTCAGCTCCGAGAGCACCCAGCGGTCGAACTCGGAACGCTCGGCCACCGGGATCCGTTCCTCGGCGTAGGTGAAGCCGTCCACGTTCGCGTAGAGCGCGAAGAAGCTGTAGCTGTTGGAGACCGTGCGGAGGAAATCCGCGATCACCGTCCGCTCGATCTCCTGCGGGTTGAAGAACATCGGCTTCCACGGCGGCGAGCCGGTGATCATGTACCACCGGACCGCATCGGCGCCGTACTTCTCCATCACCTCGAAGGGCTCGACGATGTTGCCGAGCTTCTTCGACATCTTCTTCCCCTTGTCGTCGAGCACGAGGTCGTTGACGAGGATCGTGCGCGAGGCC
>CAZJYH010000922.1:0-1976 GCA_964549365.1 uncultured Alphaproteobacteria bacterium | reverse complement strand
GTCGGGATCGACCGGTGCGTACGGATCGGGATTCATGCCGATTCCCGGCTTGTCGCTGCGCTCGATGGCTTGCCCGGTGCCCTCATGCCAGAGGCTCGAAACGACCAAGCGATCCGGGAGAAGTCGCCCGACTTCTCTACGTATGGCAGCGCTGTGAGCTCGTCGAAAACCACTGGGGTAAAGGGTGTCCCGCTGGAATTGGTGGGTGCAGAAGGATGCGTCGGTGAGGCGAACTTGACCGTCACCGTTCGGCTGCGCTTCGGTGCGGCGGGATCACCGTCAAGCACTTCGACCTGCCACATCGGCAATCCGGTGTCGCGATCCCTTGCTTGCACGCGGTTCTCGCCGGAGGACTTGTCGAAGTCGATCATCGGTGTCACCTCGGATACGAGGAATGCGCCGAGAGGAAACACCTGGTCGTGGTCGATCTGGAGCCATTTCGGGATGGACATTGCGAAACCTTTCACGCGATGGACTGGATGCTTAGAAACCTAGTCGTCTAGAGGAGTTGTTAACAACGCCCGTACGAACTTTCTTGGAGCAGACCTCAGCGGGCGGGAAAGTCGTATTCGAGCAGGTAAGCGGACGCCACCTTTACGGTGTCGCACATCTCCACTGCCACGTCGTCCTTGTCATACGCCGTGCGAACTACGGTCAGGACCGGAGTGCCTGCTGAAAGCAGGAGAGCGCGGCGTTCCTCCGGAGTGGGCATCCGTGCAGCGACTTCTTCGGAGAACCGGGCTAGGGGGTGGCCGGCCTCTTCAAGGCGAGCGTAGATGCCCCCTGGCCCGCTGTCGGGTTGTTCGATCTTCGTGCCCTTCGCGAACGCGGCGGGAATGTACGAAGTCGCGATCTCAACCGGCCGCCCATCGGCGAGGTAGCGGCGCGAACGCACAACAACGTAGTCCTTTGGTGCCAGTCGAAGGCGTTTGGCGACAGCAGAATTCGCCCTCTCGCGGGTCACTGTGATGTTATCGACTTGAGGCGCGTAGCCGGCTTGCTCAGCCTCGACAGTGAACGCCGCTTTGCCTTCGGCGCGATGTCGCCGGGCGAACCGGTCGGATGCGAGTCGCCGAATCGGAGGTGCGGGACGCACGAATACCCCTCGGCCGTGCTCGGACATCACCAAACCCTCTGACCGCAGCTCTTGCACCGCCTGGCGGACGGTCATGCGGGCGACGCCGAAATGTTCGATCAATGCTGCCTCGGACGGCAAGCGCTCCCCAGCCTCAAATTGGCCCGAGTCGATGGCTTGGCGCAGCATGCCGGCAATCTGCCGGTACGGCGGCTTGTCGTCCGCTCGTTCGATCTGGCCCAGTTGCAACACTGAGGTACCTTCCGCCACACGTCTAGACGACTAGCCTAAGAAACCATCACGCGGATGTCACTCACCAGCCTGAGAACGGAGTCTCGTATGACAGCGACACCGAAGCACTCGGTCAGCGTTTCGGGCATCGTGATCCGCGACGACGGGCGAGTCCTGGTCATCAAACGCGACGACAACGGTCACTGGGAAGCTCCAGGCGGCGTCCTGGAGCTCGATGAGTCGTTTGAGGATGGTGTTCGACGCGAGGTGCTGGAAGAGACCGGACTTGAGGTCGTTGTCGAACGGCTAACAGGTGTTTACAAGAATCTGGCGCATGGAATTGTCGCATTGGTATACCGCTGTCGGCCAACGGCGGGCGATCCGCACGCGACTGAGGAAGCTAGTGAAATCCGCTGGATGACAAAGGAAGAAGTGCAGTCTGCGATGGTGCCGGCTTTCGGCGTGCGTGTGCTGGATGCCTTCGAAGAAGCGTCTCAGTCGCGGGCGCACGATGGCGTGAATGTCCTTCGCGCGTAACAGCGCGCGCCCTACGTCGGGAGAAGCTGCAGTGTCTGCGCTTCGGTTTCGGGCACCGTCGTCGGGTCTTAACCGCTTTCGGCGAGCCCGTCGACGATCTTCATCGTCTCGACCGCGACGCTCGTCACCTTGG
>CAZJYH010000921.1:0-1977 GCA_964549365.1 uncultured Alphaproteobacteria bacterium | reverse complement strand
AGAATTCCGCGGGAGTGAACGGCGAATTCTCTTTGCAGGGTCGCCTGACTACCACATCCGGGTCCCCCATCGGCGACGGCCGGCATGCGCTGGCGTTGAAGGTTTACGTTCGTGGATCGGCGGAGGTCATCTACACGGAGACCGACGAAGTCACGACGTCGAACGGCATATTCACGACCCTCGTAGGCGACAACGGTTCCGGCGGCGAAACCTTGAAGGTGGATTCCCGGACCGAGTACGACCTCGGAGTCGCCGTCGACGCGGAGGCCGAGATGTCACCACGACTCCGGCTGGGCGGCGTGCTCAGAGCCGCCGTCGCCGGCGACGCCGGTTCCGTCGGCGGATTCACCGTCGATACGACCGGAACGATGGCCCGCGCCGTGGTGACGACCGACGCAAGCGGTCGGCTGCGCACATCGCTGATCGGCAACAGCGCGGTCACGTCGGTCAACGGATTGCGCGGCGACGTGGACATTCAGATCACCGGCAGCGGCGTCAGCACCGACACCACGGGGGGCGTGCTGCACCTGAACATCGGTGGTGGCGGCGGCGGCGGGTTCACGCTTCCGTTCGCCTCGGCGCCGCTCACGCTGGGATCCGGAAGCGCGTTCTCGGTGACCAATACGCTGGCGGGGACCAGCGGCGCGTTCGTCAACTCCGGCGCCGGACTCGCGCTGCGCGCCCAGGCGACCGCCGGTTCGGCAATTCACGCAACCTCGAGCGGGGCCGTATCCGGCGCCGCGACCGTGCGCGCGGAGAACACCGCCGGTGCGGCCGTGGAGGCCGTCGGCAACACGACGACCGATGCGGTGGTGCGCATTCGCAACAATGCCGGCGCCGTCGGCGCGAAGCTGATCAGCGGACTCAATGCGGCCGGCAACGCAACGTTCGAGGTTGCCGCCTCGGGGCGGACCGCCATCAACACGGCGGAGAACAACGCGCTCGAGGTGACGACCACGACCGCCGGGAACGCGGCGATGAAGTTGAACGGCGGCCTGGTGCTGAACGGACCCGTCGGTGCCGGGTCGATCGATCTGGCGACCGGCACCTCCGTCGTCACGAACGCGTATGCACGCGCAAACTCGGTGATCATGCTCACGATCACCTCGGCGACCGGCGTAACCACCGCGGTGCCTATCCGCGTCTCTTCGCAGGGAAGCGGGACATTCTCGGTGGCCGCCGTCACGAACGGCCTGGGCTCGCTTGCAGGCACGTACTCCTTCAACTATCTGATCAGCAACCAGTGAGCGGCCGCTTCACCGGATCGTTGAACGATATCATCGAAATCAACAGGAGGAGAACATGAACCTGAAGCAACTACTCGCGCACGTCGCGATGCTGGCGGTACTGCCGGCAGTGGCGCTGGTGGCGCAGACACGGATGGAACGCGCGGTGATCGGCGAAGGGGGTGGGCGCGCGTCGAGCTCATCGACGGTGATGGAATGTACGGTCGGTCAGACGGCCGCTCAGCGCGCGACCGGCTCCGGCACCGACGGACAGTTCGGATTCTGGCACATGGCATTGATACCGTCGGCAGTGCCGAGCGCATACACCGTCGAATCCGCTGTCGGGCTGGCGGTGGCGCCGAACCCGCTTGTCGGTCGCGGAGCGATATCGCTGACGATGGCACGCGCCGCGGACGTGGAGTTGGCATTGTATGACCCGACCGGGCGCCGCGTTTCGACGGTGTTCTCCGGAACGCTCGGGGCCGGGCGCCACAGCATCCCGCTGAACGCGGACCACCTGCCGGCCGGAGCATACTACCTGGCAGCGAACACGGCGGGAAGCCTGGTTACACACGACGTGGTGATCGTACACTGACCCGACGGCACGGGACCGGACGGGAGAAAGGGCTCGCATCACTACCGATGCGAGCCCTCTTCGTATTGGATGGGCGGTGTCCCCCCCCCCCCCCGCCGGCCGACGCGGGGCCGACCGTGTGGTCGTACAGGGGGATCCGCGCCTTGCACTGCCGCC
>CAZJYH010000920.1:0-1978 GCA_964549365.1 uncultured Alphaproteobacteria bacterium | reverse complement strand
GTGCCCGATCGTCCGGCGTCATCTGGGCGCGCGCGTAGATCACAGCGGGGACAAATCGGGCCGACTTCTTCAACGGCTCCAGCAAGGCATAGGCGCTATCCTTCAGCCCCGCCTCGAACAATCCCAGGATTGTTCGCGCCTGCTCTTCGGGTGTGGTCTGGGCGGTGGCGACCGCGAACGTGAAGCAAAGACCGGCGCCGAGAGCGCCGAGCATCGAAAGGAGGATCTGGTTGGATTTCATCGCGTCTGATGTGTGTATGCCGACCAACGAACATCGATTCATGCGGCGATGGGGCACGCCACCGGTTTCACGGGGGAGAGTGCGCCGCGTTACGTGCCGGCGCAGGGCTCCCACGCCCGCCCGGTCCGCCTTCGTGGCACCGTACGGCTCCGGCGGGCTCAGACGTCGGCCGGTGCGAGATCGAGCGGGATGAAGGTGGGCGTTCCGGCGGCGTCGACCGGCGCGCCGAACAGCGTGGCCGCCGATGCGCGCTGTACGAACACCCGAATGTAGTCGCCGACCTGATGATCCCCCTTCGGCACCACCACCACCTTGTTCGTGTCGGTGCGCCCCTTCCACATGTCGTCATCGCGCTTGCTGGGCCCGTCGATCAATACTTCCTCGATGGTCCCGACGTGCCGCTGGTTGTTGCGGTGCGACACGGCGCGCTGCAGGTCGATGATCTCCGCCAGACGGCGCGACTTCACCTCCTCCGGCACATCATCCCCCATCGCCCACGCCTTCGTGTGCTCGCGCGGCGAGTACTTGAACATGTAGGCGCCGTCGTAGCCGACGCGTTCCATCAACTCGACCGTGCGCCGGTGGTCATCCTCGGTCTCGGTCGGGAAGCCCGCGATGATATCGGTGGAGAGCGAGACGTCCGGTATCAACTCCTTGATGCGGGCAATCCGTTCCATGTAGTGCTCCACCGTGTAGGTGCGATTCATCAACTCCAACACCCGGTTCGAGCCGGACTGCACCGGAAGATGGATGTAGTTGCAGATGTTCGGCCAGGCGGCCATCGTCTCGATCAGCTTGTCGGACATATCCTGCGGATGCGACGTGGTGTATCGCACGCGGATCCTGGAGTCGACGGCGGCAACGGCCGCGAGCAGATCGGCGAAGTCATTCCCCTCGGAGCGATAACTGTTCACGTTCTGCCCCAGCAGCGTCACCTCGCGGAAATCGTGGGCGGCAAGCTCCTCCACCTCCCGGACGATCGATTCGAGCGACCGGCTCCGTTCGCGGCCGCGCGTGAACGGCACCACGCAGAACGTGCAGAACTTGTCGCAGCCGCGCATCACCGACAACCACGCGGAGATGCCCTCGGTGCGAAGCGGTGTGATATCGTCGTAGGTTTCCACGCGCGACAGCTTCACGGCCAGCCCCTTCGCGCCGTGCCGCGCTTCGCTCACAAGGTCCGGAAGCGCGCGGTACTGGTCCGGGCCCACCACCAGATCGACCACGGAGCCGTCGTTCAACAACTGCTTGCGCAGGCGCTCGGCCATGCAGCCCAGGATACCGACCACCAACTCGGGCTTCTGCTTCTTGTGGTAGGCGATGTTGGTCAGCCGCCCGTGGATGCGCTGCTCGGCATTGTCGCGGATCGAGCACGTGTTCAGAAAGATCACGTCGGCCGCGGCGATGTCGTCGGTCGGCTGGTAGCCGGTGCCGTTCATCACCGCAAGCACGATCTCGGAATCCGCCGCGTTCATCTGGCAGCCGTAGGTCTCCACGTACACCTTGGCCGGGGCCGCGGCCTTCGCCTCATCGAGGATCGGTAACGCTGTCGGTTGGTCGTTGTTCATCATCTCGTTGGTACCTGTCAAGCCGTTGTCGTCGGTCGGGCCGCGTTCGGCGTGAGCGTCAACATAGCACCGGACCGAGCCGGACGCAATACAGAGCCCGGCGTCGGCGGGGCCGACATGTTCGGTCCAGCCGCGCGCCGGGCCGCCTCGTCATTCGTCGGCCGGTTCG
>CAZJYH010000919.1:0-1979 GCA_964549365.1 uncultured Alphaproteobacteria bacterium | reverse complement strand
CGCGCGCGAACTTCACGATGACCTGATGTGGATTGTACGTGCCGACCGGCGGCGGGAACATCGCCGCGATCGTATCCCCTGATTCATTCATGACCGGCGCGGGCTCGCCCTGCGCTTGCGCACGCGTCGCGGTCGCGGCGAGCAGCAGCAGCCCGAGGCCGAACGCACGCCACCAAGCGCGCGCGCCTGCGTCTAACCGCGCCGGCGGCCGGTCTTCGGTCGTGGTGATGACTTCTGTCGATTCTTCCGTCATTGTCCTGAACTCCTGTTGGAAGTATGGAGATAGTATGGATGCACGCCGGCCGTCCTTCGACCGGCGCACACTATTGAATGCTTCAGTCCGGCGCTACCGCACCACGACCATCTTCGTCACGGCCCGCGCCGTGCCTGCGCGCAACTCCACCAGGTACGTGCCCGGTGCCATCCCGCGCGTGTCGACGTCGAGAGCGTAGCGGCCCTCACCGATCGCGCTCGGGGCAAGCGGCGTTGCGACCGTGCGCCCGGCCGCGTCGCGCACGACGATCGATGCCGTCGACGCGGCCGGCACCGAGTAGAGCACGCGTGCCATGCTCACCACCGGGTTCGGCTGCACCGCGATGCGCGCCCGCGCCGACGTGCCCGCCGTCGCCGAGCCCGCCCGGAACTTCGCCGCCGGTTCATTCTCCACCCAGCCCGCCGTCTCCTCCACCGGATACAGTGAGGTGGAACGTATCGTGTCCACATGCACGTTCTCCGGCTCGACGCGCAACCGCACGTAGTACGCGCCGGAGAGCAGATCGAACGTTCGTTCCAGCGCGTAGCTCACCGAGTCGACGCCATGCGCCACGCGGAACGAGTCGAGCACGGCAACCGGCACATCGTTCGACGCGTTCATGAGTTCCGCCACGAACAGCACGCTCGCACCGGAAGACAATGCCGAGTCGCCGCTGAACCGGCCGTGCAGCTCGCAACCGATCGTCGTCGAGTCATGCGCGGTGAAGCTCATCGTCCGCATCAGCGTTCGCACGTCGTTCAACGCGTCGGTGCGCCGGAGCGATTCCGGGCGCGGGACCATCGTCACGTCGCCGCTCGCCGCATCGCTTGCGAACCACACGTCGTGTACGCCGCCGCTGATCGTGGTCGCGCCGGTATCCGACAACCGGAAGTGCACGGTTCGCCCGTGCGCCATGTAGCCTGTGGGCCGCTGCTTGGCGAAGAACTGCCGCGACGTCTCCAGTGCACCGGCCATCGGCGCCGTCTTCTGGTACAGCACCGCCTCACGCGTGTGCTGCCGCACCCCCGAGGCCGAACTGCTCGGATAGAAGCCGCCGTAGAGATAGCGTTGCGGAGCAGGCCACTCGGTCGCGTGATCGGCGTACTGAATGACCATCTGTTGCATCGGGAAGAACAGCGAGACCTTCGTGAGCACCACCGAGAAGTAAATGGAGTCATTCTGGTGCGCCGAATCGGCACGTGAATTCAACGACGCAGTACTCGGGTAGAAATCCGGTGACACGCTGCCCGGAAGCGACCCGGCAATGAACGTGTTATACGTCCACTGATTCACGGGTTCGATGCAATCCCAGTACGGACGCCAGCGGTTGGGATTTGCTGCGTTCGGATCGCAGCTTCGCGACGTCTCCGTCCACAGGCTGGAGAAGTGGATCATGGTCGTGGTCTTCGGGAATCCGAAGGGCGCACTGGAGAAACTCTGCTCCTGCCATGCAATCCCCTCCTGTGCGCCCGCCCATACATCCTGCGTCATGTCGATCGACGGAAACTTGTGCGTGCCGATCGTCTGGCTCACCTGCATCCGGTTGAGCGACGCCAGGCGGACGTTGCCCGGCTGCACGGGAATATGAACCATCCGCTGGTACATGATCCGGTTCCCCTGCCATGCGCCGTTGACGTTGCGCGGTTGCTGCCATGCCAGCCCCACCGAGGAGTCCCGCCCGCGGATGTGTGCGAACGGCGGCATGCTCGGATAACAGCCCGGCCCG
>CAZJYH010000918.1:0-1979 GCA_964549365.1 uncultured Alphaproteobacteria bacterium | reverse complement strand
GCTGCATCGGTCAAACTACTGGATTGGTCAATCTTGGTCGCCATTTGGCATTAACCCTCGAGCTCGGCGACGCCTCCCGCCGTTCCGAGCATCGCCACCAGATGCCCCCCCGCGCTGCTGCCGAACGCGCCGACTCGATCCGGATCGAACCCGTACGTGCCGGCGTTCGCGCGCAGCCAACGAACCGCCGCCTTGCAATCGTGGATCTGCGCCGGGAACTGTGCCTGCCCACTGAGCCGGTAGTTGATGCTCACCAGCGCGAATCCCTCGGCCAGCATGAACGTGCCGTTCGGAGCATCCTTCGAACCGCTTGTCCACCCGCCACCGTGCACCCACAGGATCACCGGATACGGCCTGGCGACGTTCTTCGGGAGATAGACGTCCAGCAACAGCCTCACCCCGCCCGCTTCGGCATACTGTACGTCCGCGAAGTCCGGGGTCGGACGCTGGGCAACGGCCGATGCGACGGCGAGGGCAAACGTGCAGACGAGAAGCGTTGCGCGGCGTATCGTGGTCATCATGGCGTCAGAGCCTCCGAGTGTTCGTTGGGAATCGGCGAGAAGCGCGCGGTGCCCCCCCCGCAAGGGGGCGACACGGCTCCCGTGCGTCCGCATGCGTGCCGGACGGGCACCATTTCGGAACGATACCGCATGCGACCGGAAGGTAACAACGCACGACGGGCCGCGCGCACAGCTTCGTTGCCGTGCGGCGGCCCGTCATGTTCCTGTGCGGATGCGATTCAGATCGTGCGGGTCACCCCCGGCGGTCCGATCGCGGCGCCCGCATCACGAAGGAACGGATCGCGGCTTACATGCCCGTCAGCTTGATGATGGCGCTGACGGCACCCTGCGGATCCTGAATCACGGCGAAGCGGCCCACCCCCTCGATGTCCATCGGCGCCATCAGCACCTTGCCGCCGAGCTCGACGACCTTCGCTGCCGTGACGTCGCAATCCTCGACGGCCGTGTACGGCAGCCAGTGCGGCGGAACGCCCTGCAACTGCTCGGTGATCGGCATCATGCCGCCGACACTCGAGTCGCCCAGCTTGATCGTCCAGTACTCCATGCCGGGCATCGGCATCGAATCGTAGGTCCAGCCGAGCACGGAGGAGTAGAACGCCTGCGAGACGGCGACGTTCGGCGTGTAGAGCTCGTTCCAGCAATTGCTCCACAACGCGTTGACGCTGCCGGCACCGGTGTGATCGCCCGCCTGCCAGAAGCCGATGAAGGCGCCTGCGGGGCCCTGCGCGATCAACATGCGCCCCTGCGTCATCACGTCCATCGGACCGAAGACGACCGTGCCGCCCGCGGCGGTCACCTTCGCGGCGGTCTCATCCGCGTTCTCGACGAGGACGTAGCTTGTCCAATGCGGGGGCGTGCCCGCCTGATCCGGTCCCTGCTGAGCGGCACCACAGACGGTCTTGTCGCCGAGCATGAACAAGGTGTAGTATGCATCGGGGCCCATCGGCGATTCCACAACGCTCCATCCGAAGAGCGAGGTATAGAAGCTTTCCGCGGCCTTCTGGTCGGTGGTGGCAAGATCCCACCAACAGAACTGGCCCGGCTTGACTGACGTGCTCATGGTTGTCTCTCTCTGATTGATAATGAGATGAACGAGCGGACCACGTGCCGCCGGCATCAACGTACGATGAACGTGCATCGACGCGAACGGCGCGCGGATCCACACTGTACTGGATTCAATAGCGGTTGGGAAACGCCGGGAGATCGGTACCGACGAGCGGACGCGCGTACACAAACGGATGGCGTCGAGCGACGGCGAACGCACGATGCGGAGAGCGCGAGCGGGACCATGCGGAGTCGGTAGGATCGACCCTCGACGCAGTTCCGGCAAAGCTACCGCTACGATGATTCGCCGTCCGGTTATGATTCATTGATACCGTTCGGCGTGCTTGGGAAGGGGCCTCGAACATACAGCTCGGGGAATCAATTTGCAATGTGCCCAATTCGGTCGCCTGGACT
>CAZJYH010000917.1:0-1981 GCA_964549365.1 uncultured Alphaproteobacteria bacterium | reverse complement strand
CCGAGGAACTGCCGCGCATACGGTGAGAGGCTCTCAACGTAGCGGCGCTGTCCCTCGGCGTAGATCGTATCGAACGCGAGCGACGACTTCCCGGAGCCGGAGAGGCCGGTGATCACCGTCAGCGAGTCGCGCGGGATCATCACATCCACATTCTTCAGGTTGTGTTCGCGAGCACCGCGCACCAGCACGCCATCGGTCCCCGCCGCAGGCACGTCACCATTGGATTCCGCGGGGGAGATGTTAGATTTGGCCGCTGGTCGTGTCTTGGACTGGGATCGTAGTGTATCGCGACTCATAGTAGTGCGTCTGCTCAAGGGGTAAACTGACGTTCGCCCGGTTCCGAATCGTGTAAGTTACTGCTCCCGGGTCTTGCCCGACAAGTGCGCCGTCTCGCGTTGCGGCGGCATGATTCAACCCGATCCCGCTTACTTCATCAGAGCTGGGTCCGTTATAGTGGTTGGGATCGATTGCGATCGCTTCGGAACGCTCCGTTTGCCTCGCAACCGACGATCCCGCCGAATTACGGCCTTCGACACGGGCGCTCGCTCTCCGATCGAACTCACGAACACAGACAGTATACCCGAAGTAACCTGAAGGAAAACCCAATGCATCGCTTCTCGATCTCCACACGCTATCTTCTGGCGCTCGTCGTCGCGGCGTTCAGCGTCGGCCTGGCCGCCTGCGGCGATGACTCGCCCACCAGCCCCGGCCCGACCGGCTCCTCGACGATCCACATCATGCATACCAACCCGGGCATCACGTCGGATGTGGTGTTCAAGAGCGACACCACCACGTTGGGCAGGCTTGCATACGGCGTTGCAGCGACCGCGTCGGTGAACAACGGCTCGCGCACGATCGCGATTCGTGCCACCGACGGCACGCAGCTCACGTCGCAGAGCTTCACGCTCGACACCACCATTTCGGTCTGGGTGGTCTTCACCGGCAACCTCGACACGAAGGAATCGTTCAAGGTTTCCACCAAGAAGCTCGTGCCCCCCGCCGACAACGCCTCGGTGCGCGTGGTGCATGCCTCGAAGAACGCGGGGGACATCAACATCAAGATCAACACGGTGACGGGCTTCCCGTTCACGCAGACGAAGATCTCCTACAAGAGCGCCACCGAATACGTGACGGTGCCGGTGGCCGCCACGAACAAGCTGATCGTGCTGAAGGCCGAAGGCGTGGGCAACACGCTGGAGGAGATCCCGACGGCGTTCGTTTCCGGCAAGAGCTACACGGTGATCGTGTACGGCTCCACGGACGTCAACGCCGATCCTTCGGTGCAGCTCACCTACAAGATCGTGGAGGATTGACCGGCATAGTGCCGCGATCGATCGAGCGATGATTCACGCGAACGGGCGCCCACTGCGGCGCCTGTTCGCGTTGTGGAGGGGTGCGGACTGTTGTTGATGCAGTTCAGACAGGCCGAATATTGCCGTGGCGATCCGTCACGATCATGCGTACTAAATGAGTAGTGCCCCAACATCGCCTCGGACGTATGTTCCGCTCCGGAGCCACCGCCCCCTTGATGCCTCCCTCCCATGGTTTGTTTCGTATGTTGGGCTCACGCAGTATTCATGTACAGGGAACTCGAAATGAACTCCGGCACTCGATTTTTCATCACCCTCTTCGCTTTCGCGGCATGTTGGTTTGCGGCGACGCAGCTCTCAGTTGCACAGCCGAAGGGCTGGCCGTGCGATTACGGCTACCGGCCGGGGAACACCTGGTTTTATCGGTCGTTGGCGCCTCCATACCAGACATATACCGTTACGGTACTGCGGGATTCGATCGGAGGGGATGGGAAGTACTGGACATTTGCAGGCGGGAATTGGTACCGAATCGACAGTACATGTACGTTTGATGCATTCTCGAACCCGAAATGGGAAACGTTGGCTCAGCGTACATTTATTGCCACAGCAGATTCGGGTGACCGGTGGGTCATGGATTCAGTCGCGGGTCAGCCTTCATATAGAGCCATTGT
>CAZJYH010000916.1:0-1987 GCA_964549365.1 uncultured Alphaproteobacteria bacterium | reverse complement strand
ACTCCTGAAGCGGGTCGTGCCGGCGTCGAGTGTGCTGACTGTCGACAGCGTGACCGGCTTCGCCGTCGGCCAGTCGGTGGCGATCGGCGACCAGGGGGATCCGGATACGGAGGATGTCATCGTACTTCAGGTGATCGACGGCGCCACCAAACAGTTGAAGACGACGCCGATTCAGAGTACGCATACCGGCTCCATCGTGGAGGCTGGGCGTAAGATTTACAAGTTCCGCAACTTCCGGCGCGCGACGGCCGACACGCTGCCGGCGCCGGACAACGACGCGACCGTCATTATGCGCAAGACTGGTCGGGAGAGCAATCATGGGATCGCCTGTGCGGGCATCGCGGCCGGAAATGCAAACAATGAGCACAACAGCAAGAAATTCGGAATCGTCGGCGTAGCTCCGAATGTACGCCTTATGGGGCTTATGGACCCGAATGCGGAATGGACCGCCGTGGAATCGATCTTTTTGTGGGCGACCGGAGTCGCCGATTTCGATCTTTCAAATGCGGGGCCAACGTGGATTCAGGATGGCGCGGACATCATCAACTACAGTTATACGGGATCGATCTTCGGGGCCGGCGGTGGAGCCGACAGCTCGCAGGGGTATATCGATCGTGTACTCCGTAGGGGGCGTCATGGAAAGGGCGCATTGATCGTCATCGCCGCAGGTAATGATCATGTGCCGATGGAGTCGAACGATCTCGTCTCTCTTGAAGGCACATTCGCCATCGCCGCGACAACGCTGGAGTACGATGCTGCCGCATCGAAAGTGCGCGAGGTGGCGGCTGATTATACCAACTTCTCGAATCCCGGTGGAGCGCATCCGAAGCAGATATCCTGGTGTGCGCCGGGTGGAGGCAACGGGTTGAGCGTTCACTGTCCGCCGGTGAGCTACTTGATGATCACCTCGACCTTCAACGACAAGGGGAACCTTCCAGGGGGAGTCCAGGCGACGGACGAGACGAACCTGACATCGAGTATAGGGTCCGGGTCGACGAGAAAGCTGACCGAACGGGTATATGACGTGCATGTCGGCGACACGGAAGTCTACGTGCGCGATCGATCGGTCCTGAAGAACGGGGAGTGGATCCGATTGGGCGATGTCGGCGACGATGATATTGAATGGGTCCAGATCACCGCAATGCCGGCAAACCCTTCAAATATGGTCGTCACGACCCCGGCGCTGCATGACCACATATCGTATAACAAGTTCGAGGACGTGAACGGTCAGGTGATATCAGTCACCAACGCAAATCAGTTCGTGATCGATATTCCAATTCCGGGCGGTGAAGATGCGCGCAACCTCCGAATTGGTGGTCTGATTCGTGTCACTATCGGAGGAACCCCATATTGGGGAAAGGTGAAGAGCGCCGCTCCGTCCGGTGGAAACACGGAGGTGTTTCTCGTCGGTAATTTGGGAGCGATGCCGGCGGCCGGAGACGCTGTACGATTCCCGAAGGTCGTCAACTCAAACACGACGGTGATCGGGTCGCAGGAAATCAGTGTAGCCAACGCAAATATCTTTTCACCGAGCACGTGGATCCTTGTCGGCAATCCCGGGACGTCGGAAGTGCAACCGGTGTTTGTGCAAGGCATCGTCAATGCCACAAAGCTCCGGGTTTCCGGCCTGATTCAACCGATCGCATCCGGCGCGCTTGTGAAGGTATCGAAGGGCCCGCTCGACTATGTCGATGACTTGGCGGGAACATCGTTTGCTGCTCCCGTCGTTTCGGGTATTGTCGCGTTGGTGCTGTCGGCGAATCGAGAGCTCACCTGGCTCGAGGTTGCCGAGGTCCTCGACAACTCGACAGTGAAAATTGATCCGGGAGTCGGGTATGTTGGAAAGACGAAGCTGAATCCGGACGGCTCGGAAGACCTCGGCGCCGTCGATTGCCGCTGGAAGGATCTTGCCGGACGTCCGCTCGTGGGGATTGTCGGTGAGTTTGTCGATCGGAGCGTGTCGACGACCATTGACACGTCCACAATG
>CAZJYH010000915.1:0-1988 GCA_964549365.1 uncultured Alphaproteobacteria bacterium | reverse complement strand
ACCATTGCCACATCGGGGTCCACGAGGATGAGGGGATGATGGGACAGTTCGTGGTGGTGGCCGCGGGCTCGAGCGGCGTGGTGACCGAGGCCGCCGCCGGCGCGGACGCTGCGCCCAACCCGACCGACGGAGCCGTCCGGCTTCGCGCCGGCGAGGGGAGGAGCCTCGTGCGTGCCCAGGCAATCAGCGCCCAGGGGCGACGGGCGCTCGATGTGCGCGGTGATGCGATCGAGACGATCGACCTGGGCGGTCTCCCCGCGGGCGTGTACGTGCTCCTTCTTACCGACGATACCGGCACGGTCCGCGTGAGCAGAGTCGTAAGGCGCTGAGCCGCGCGCGATGCCGCTACGCTTGCGGGCACGATGGGGACGCGGTAAGTTCCACCGTTCAAACGATCTGCCTGAAACGGTCACCGGCCGTCATGTGCCGCGTGCCATATCTCCACGCAATTGCATCGCGCCATGCTCGATCTGCAGGATGAAAGCACGATCTACAAGGTCATCGTCGATCACGAGGAGCAATACTCGATATGGCCGGAGGATCGGGAGCCGCCGATGGGTTGGCGGGCCGAGGGGAAACAGGGAACCAAGGCGGAGTGCCTCGCCTACATCGAGGAGGTCTGGACCGACATGCGCCCGCTCAGCCTGCGCAAGGCGATGGAGGAAGCGGCGCGCCGTGCGGGCGGGGACTAGGGTACGGGCTCACGGTGCCGGAATGTTGACGAACGTGGCCATGAAGATCGTTCGGTCCTCCTCATCGAGCCGCTCGGCCAGACGTTTCGCTTGCTCGTAGCCCTCGGCGTGCAGGGCGCGGTTGCCGGCAACCGCGGCGGCATGCGCGCGAATCGCGTGCACGAAGACGATCTCCCAATCCGGGCTCTCCCGCCGCATCACCGAGGCGAAGCAGCGCTCCGCGTACTGCACCGCAAGCTCGGCGTGCCCGAGCAGCGCGTGCACCTGCGCAAGCAATGCCTCGCCGCGCGCCATGTGCACCTCGGTTCCCACCTTCGACCAGTGATAGACCGAGGCGTACGCCGTGTACAACATCTCTTCCGCCTCCGCGGGGCTCCGCTCGGCCTGCTCGCTCAGCGCCCAGGCGCGGTTGTTGCACTCGACGCCGAACCAACGGTGCAGCTTCCCGAGTTCCTCCTCGCTCATGTTCATCGCCATCGTTTCTCCCATGAACTATTGAACCATGTGTGCCCGCACTCCGGCGGATCGCGTGTGCGGTGTGTAGGATGCCGCCGGTCAACCCGTTGCTGCGGTGTGCATGACGCCGCCGGTCGACCTGTTACGAGGCGGGCCGCATCGCTGCGTCGAGCACGGCCTCCACGTGGAAGGCCCCCGTGTCCAGCAGCGGCACGGCGGAGGATCCGTTCGGGCCCAGAAGCATCGGCAGCTCCGTGCCGCCGAGGATGACGGCGCCGACGCCCTGCTCACGATGCTTCCGCTCCACGACGACCGGCAGCTCATCGCGCGTTCGGTCGACGAAGATGCCGTGAATCAACTCGTCGACGTACCGCTTGTGGATGAGGGCCAGATCGTCCGGCTCAGGGGGCACGAAAGTGATGCCGGCCTTCGCGAAGACCTCCGGATAGAACGAGCCCTCCCTGGTGAAGCGGGTGCCGAACAGTCCGGCCCGCGCGGCCCCCCTCGTCACGGCCGCACGACACGTTGCCTCCACGATGCTCACCAGGGGGAGCGGCGAAGCGGCCGCCAGGCGTTCGAAGACGATGTGCGGGGTGTTCGAGGCGAGCAGGCCGATCTCGGCCCCGGCGGCGGCCAGCCTGTTCAGTTCGGCCGGCAGATAATCGGTCACCCCGTCGAGATCATCGGCCGCGATCAACGCCGGCATCTTTGCAAGGTCGATGCTGTTGATGATGATGGGGGGATAGCTGTCGAGCCCCATTCGTCCGGTATAGGACGTGATCAACAGCTTGTAGTATTCCACCGTCGATCCCGGCGCGATGCCGCCGATCATGCCGGTGA
>CAZJYH010000914.1:0-1992 GCA_964549365.1 uncultured Alphaproteobacteria bacterium | reverse complement strand
GACCCGCCGATGATCGGTCCTAACGAGATCCCCGAGCTGACCATCCCCATCAAGCCGACCGCCAGGATCGGGACCACCACGTTCAAGATCGGCGGCAAGGCGACCGGCTCCGACGTCGATACGGTGGACGTGATCGTCAACGTGACGCGCACCGTCGTGGCCGTGGGGATCACCTCGCGCGACCCGGACGACCTGCCGCGCGGCTTCGAGCTCGTCACCGTGGACGTGGCGACCGCCGGCGTGGACGTGGCCGCGTACTTCATCGTGAAGTTGAAGATCGACTTCGCGGAGGTTCCTCCCGTGCGCGTGAACGGGAGCAGCGGGACGGCCGAGATCCGGCTTCCCAACCCGGCCTTCTCCCTCGGCGTTGCGATGGTGGAGGTGACGGCGTTCAATGCCGCCAACCAGCAGGTGGCCGTTGGAACCACCTCCTTCGGAGTGCAGCGCACGCTGCGCCCGTCCGTGCTTCCGGTGGCGCAGGGAGGGATCGTCCCGGGCACCGCGCGGATCGGCTCGGAGATCACCATCACCGGCGCCGAGTTCGTGGAGGGGCAGACGCTCGTCTTCTTTTCGGACCCGGGGAGCGGCGAGATCCCCAGGCTGCTTGCCGACGCGCCGACGGTTCTCCCGACCTCGAAGGGGACCGTCATGACCGTGACCGTTCCCGACGGGGCGATCACCGGAAGCCTCCGCGTGCAGAACCCGGGGGTGGACTTCGGCCTGACGGACTTCATCACCGAGCCGATCAACATCATGCCGGCGGCAGTGCCTCCTCCTCCGCCGCCGGTGGTGACCGTGCCCGCCATCACCTCTTTCTCGCCGACGGTCGGCGCCGCCGGCACGCAGGTGACGATCACCGGTGAACGGCTGGGCGGCACGACGGCGGTTCTCTTCAACGGGCTGGCCGCACGGTTCACGGTCGTGACCGACACACAGGTCTCGGCCATTGCTCCACCGAACGTGACCACCGGACCGATCGTGCTCGAGACGAAGGGGGGGAGGGCCATGAGTCAGGTGGCATTCCTGGTCCGCGGCCGGATCGCGCCGCCGATCGGCGGAGGGCCCATCATCGACAACGGGCGCCTGGGGCGGCTCGGGGGGAATGGGCTTGCCGGCGAGGGCGCCTGATCGCCGGGGGACTTGCATCGTCCCGGCGCCGTCCGAATGCAGGAAGGCCGTCCCGTGCACGCGGGGCGGCCTTCGGAGTTGGAGGGCATGCGTCGGCATCGCCTCGCTGCGGCGCCTCTCGCCGTCGTGGGTTCGGGCCCTCATCGTTCCTCGCGCATCTTTCTTATCTTCGCGCTGCGAAAGGGGGGGAGCGGATCTTCTTGCGTCTTGGTTCCTCTCTCTTCGTTCCTTCCCCTGGGCCCTTAGCTCAACGGTTAGAGCAGTGGACTCATAATCCATTGGTTGGGGGTTCAAATCCCTCAGGGCCCACAAGAAGCCGCTTCATCATGGAGATGAGGCGGCTCTTCAGTTTCGGGGGCTATGGGATTCAGGGCCTGATGCGATATTTGCGTTTGACCACACCGGCAATGAAAGATTCCGAATTCAATGATTCTACATTCTCATCAATGGGCAACGTGGGAAGTCGAGTCAGACTGCCACCATTCAGGCCCAATCCACTTAAGCATACAATCAATTGAATGAGGTGAGATGATGAGTGATGGTAGTACGACAGAGTTGCTATTCCCAGGTCCACGCGAACTGACCGAACGCCCGGCACGGCACTCTGAGACAATGTTCGAGTACCTGAACTGTGCCGCGGGTCCGGTTTATGACCGGATTCGGACAGTGATGGAGGAATGGTATAGTAACTATCCCGTCGAGCACCGATCCGAATTCCGTAGCCGGCTGCCTGGCCAGATCTACCCGAAGTTCAGTGCGGCATTCTTCGAACTCTATCTGCACGAATTGCTACGTCGGCATGGGTATCGCATTACGGTGCATCCTGATCTAACTCCAATGACTACCAAACGGCCGGAGTTTCTA
>CAZJYH010000913.1:0-1993 GCA_964549365.1 uncultured Alphaproteobacteria bacterium | reverse complement strand
CCGCGCCCCCGGCTTCGCCGCCGCCAATCGCAACGACCTGGCCACCGTCGGCGAGCGGATCGGCGCGGCGGTGATCGACATTCTGATCCTGTTCGGCTATGTCGTCGGCGTCAACATGATCATCACCCCGCTGGCGCAATCGATGGCGGCCGACGGCAACGACGGGTTCACGATCTTCGCGATCTATCTGCTGGCGGTGATGGTGCCCATCGTCTTCTATCACCCCATCTGCGAGATCTTCATGGATGGGCAGAGCTTCGGCAAGAAGGCCCTGCAGATCAAGGTGGTGCGCCTGGACGGCGGCCAGCCGGGCATCTCGGCCTACCTGCTCCGCTGGCTGCTCGGCCTGGTGGAGCTCTCGATCTTCTCCGGAGCGCCGGCGCTCATCACCGTGCTCTCCACACGCCACGGCCAACGCATCGGCGACCTCGCCGCCGGCACCACCGTGGTGAAGGTGAAACGGAACGTGACGCTGGCGCAGACGATCTTCGCGAAGGTGGAGGAAGGATACGAGCCGACCTTCACAACCAGCACCCGCCTGAACGATCGCGACGTTGCGATCATCAAGCAGGTGATCACCAGCCGTGAGCGCGCGAGCAATCCGGTGATCCTCGGAACGCTGACGCGCAAGGTGAAGGAAGTGCTCGGCACGGAGTCGGACCTGCAGCCGCTGAAGTTCCTGCGGACGGTGGTGAAGGATTACAACTACTACGCCAGCAGGTAGAGCCCGGGGGGCGACTTTATTCACCAGGAAGCATAGGCAAGCGTACTGATGAGGGCTTCGTAGAGCGGCCTTGGGATTTTTACCGTATCGCGTCGCAAACGCAACATTGAAAAACTCAGAGAGAATGCGATCGGCGGGCCCCCAGCGGGCCGAGAGGCCCCGGCCCCTGTCGGGGGCACCTGTTTGTAGCACCGGCGCCCGCGTTACCACCCTATAGCTCCGCAGCGGCCCATTCGGTGGAACGGTGTTGCACTACGGTGAAGAACGGTACGCTCCGGAGCTTGACACCGGAATTGGACGTATGCAGCTACAGATAGGTGCCTCCTCCGCCCCGACGAATCGGGGCAGGAAGGCCTATCCATGCGATGTCTATTGAGCTTGCCCGGTCATTCGCTTGACACATCCAGGCATGCACGTTGTCGGATAACGTCGAGCTCAGGGGTCGAACCGCTTACCAGGCTATGCCGCGCGCATACGGCACGCACATCATACGACGGGGCCGGGTTCGCTGATCGCGAGCCCGGCCCCGTTCCGTTGAAATCATCGATCGCGCGGCCTACGCGTTCTCCGGGTGCGCCACCCTGCCGTTCAGCGCGGCCTTGTTCGGCAGCGGCTCCGGCGCCATCACCGGGCGGCCGTCGAAGGCGGGCATCGCGAACGGACGCTCGGCCATGAGGCGCAGCGACTCCTCGATCGCCCGTTCCAGCTGCGTGTCGCGGCCGTTGACATAGTCCTGCGGCGTGATGTCCACGTCGATGTCGGGATCGGTGCCGTAGTTCTCCAGCCCCCACTTCACATCCTCGAACCAGGTCGAGAACTCCGGCTGCGTCGTGATCGAGCCGTCGACCAGCGGGTTGCGCGGCCATATGCCGACCACACCGCCCCAGGTGCGCTTGCCGATCAGCGGCCCCAGCTTCATCAGCTTGAAGCCGTGCGAGAAGATGTCGCCGTCGGAGCCGGCGTTCTCGTTGGTGATGGCAACGATCGGGCCGCCGACCGAGTAGAGCGGATACGGCTCCGGCATGCCGTGGCGCGGCAGCCCGTAGCCGATGCGCTTGCGCGCCAGCTTCTCGAGGATCAACTGCGAGACGTGCCCGCCGCCGTTGAAGCGCACGTCGACCACCAGCGACTCGCGCCCGACCTCGCTGAGGAACCCGCGATGGAATTCGCTGTAGCCGAGCGGCCCCATGTTCGGCACGTGCACGTAGCCGACGCGACCGCCGGTTGCCTCGTGCACGATGCGGCGGTTGTTCTCCACCCACTCACGGT
>CAZJYH010000912.1:0-1994 GCA_964549365.1 uncultured Alphaproteobacteria bacterium | reverse complement strand
GCCCCATGATCGCCACGTACTCGTTGCGCATCACGCTGAGCGACACGTTGCGCAGCGCATAGATCACTTCGGTCCCCATCACATAGCGGCGTGTGATGTTGTGCAGCTCGATCACGGGAAGATCACCCCGTTCCGTGTTCGTCGGCCTGTTCGAAGCATCGTGGCTCATTGATCCCCCTTTGCTCCCTTGGCCCCCACGCCCGTCTTCGGCGTCACGGTCACGTACGAGCTATCCTTGAGATCCTTCGTGATGGCCTTGTACGTTCCGCTGACCACTTCGTCGCCCGGCTTCAGACCGGTGAGCACCTCGATGTACCGGTCATCGCGAATGCCGGTGGTCACCTTCCGCGCGTAGACACGATCGCGCACGCGCACGAAGACGATCGGCTCCGGCTCGTCGCTCTTCTGCTTCTGCGCCTTCTCCACCTTCACGTTCTTCGCTGCGTTCTCGTCCTCCGGCTCGGTCTCCTTCGCCTTCTTGTCGCGCGTGGTCACCGACTGGATCGGCACGCTGAGAACATTCTGCTTCTTCTCGGTCTCGATCGAGGCCGTGGCCGTCATGCCGGGGCGGAAGCGGGCGTCCGGTTCGATGAAGCGAAGGCGCACCTCGAAGTTCGTCACCTGCTCCTGCGTGCCGGCCCCGGACTGCTTCGGCGAGTTCGCGATGCGGCTCACCACCGCCCTGAACTTCTGCCCCGGGATCGCATCCACCTCCACCTCGGCCGTGTCGCCCATCGACACCTGCACCACGTCGTTCTCCGAGACGTTCACCACCGCCTCGATCACCGACAGGTCGGCGACGGTCATCACCTCGGTGCCGTTCATCTGGATGGCGCCGACCACCTTCTCGCCGAGCTTGGAGTTCAGCTTCGTCACCACGCCGGCGATCGGCGAGACGATGGTGGTCTTGTTGAGCGACTGTCCCACCCGACGCGACGACGCCACGGTCTGCGCGATCGCGTATCGTGCGGCCGCCACCTCCGACTGCGCGATCTTCACCTGCGCCTGGGCCGCATCGAGTTCCTGCTGCGTGGAGAGCTTCTTGTCGAACAACTGCTGCACACGCGCCAGATCCTGCTGGTTGCGGATCAGGCCCGCCTCGGCCTGCGCCATGCGCGATTGCGCTCCGGCTATCTGCGCCTGCACCTCGTCGCGTTCGGCGAGCACCGTCTGCGGGTTGATGCGCAGCAGCACCTGTCCCCTCCCCACGTTGTCACCCTCCTGCACGCCGAGGTAGACGATCTCGCCGCTCACCTCGGGGGAGATGATCACCTGAAGCTGCGGCTCGATGACGCCGGTGGCGGTCACCGTCTGCACGATCGTCCGCGCGGAGGCGGGCGTCGTCTCCACGGCGATCGAATCCTTCGCGGCCCCCCGCGTGAAGAACGCCACCACCGCGATGATCAACAGGAACCCGACGATCAGGCCGATGATCAGCCCCGCGCGGCTTTTCTTCTTGGTTTTCACCGCGGGTCCGTCGAGCGCACGGTTGCCGACCGTCGCCGACGATTTCTTCGGTGCATCGCTCTGTGTAGATACATCAGCCATGGTCGATCTCTGATCTGCTTGAGGAATCTGCTGGATGATAAACGTCGTCGCCGAAGTCCCGAACCGGCGGCGCCTACTCGCCGAGGTGGTACCTGGTTTCGTAGAGCGCCAGGCGATAGTTGAACACGGCGTTCACCTGATTGATCTGCGCGGTGAGATACTGCGCGTTGGCCAGGAGAAAATCGGTGAAGTTGCCCACGCCCGCCTTGAAGCGTTCGTCGGCGGCATAACGGCTCTGGCGCGCGGCGGCTACGGACTTCGCGGCGGCACGCAGCTGGCGCTCGGCACCATCGAGCCGTGCCAGCGAGGTCTCGAGTTCCGAGCGGACCTCGATCTCGAGCTTGCGCAGCTCCACCTCCGCGGTCTGCCGCTGGGCTTCGGCGTTCTGCACCTGCTCGCTGGTACGGAAGCCGTCGAAGAGCTGGTATTGGAAGTTGATCCCGAAC
>CAZJYH010000911.1:0-2004 GCA_964549365.1 uncultured Alphaproteobacteria bacterium | reverse complement strand
GTGCTCAATCTCTCCGGCAGCCGCTACGACAACGGCTTCAAGGGAAACCAGGCGGGCTTCGAGTTCGAGGTGAAGAACATCATCACCGACTACACGGCGAAGGGGAGCGTGGAGTGGTTCGTGTCGCAGCCGGTCACGGTGAAGGCGGGCTTCGAATCCACGCGGTACATCTTCGACTACCTGAAGAACTTCACGGGGAACAGCGACTCCACGGCGCAGTCCGGCACGGTCACGAGCGCATCGGCGAACCTGACGGTGAAGGACTGGGCGCACGCCGCGTTCGTTCAGACGAACGTGCAGGCGACCGATCAGCTCGCGCTGCAGCTCGGCGGCCGCGTCAACTATTCGCAGCTAGCCGACGTGGTGACGTTCGATCCGCGCGTTGCGGCCCGCTACGAGGTCAACGGCGGCCTCGCCTTCAAGGGTGCCTGGGGCATCTACCATCAGTATCTGCACCTTGCCTCGCTGCAGGACTTCTCCTTCTTCGACACCTGGCTGCCGACCGATTCGACGGTGCAGCCGGGACGCTCCGACCAGTACATCTTCAGCGTGGAGACGTCGCCGTTCGAGGGCTTCGACCTGAACTTCGATTTCTACTACAAGAAGCTCTACAACATCAGCGAGGTGAACCAGTTCGCCACGAACCAGAAGAACGTCGCGGACATCTTCTACAGCGGCAACGGCGAGGCGTACGGCGCCGAGGTGTTCCTGCAGAAGAAGATCGGCGACTTCACCGGGTGGATGGGGTACGGCCTGGGATGGATCTACGCGAAGTTCGACAGCATCAATCAGGGGAAGGAGTTCCGCCCGAAGTACGACCGCCGTCACGATCTGAAGATCGTGGCACAGTACAAGCTGAACGACCGCTGGGAGATCGGCGCATCCTTCTCGTTCCAGTCCGGGCAGTCGTACACCGGCGTCACGTCGCGCTTCCAGGCCGGGCTTCCGGATGAGACCGTCGGCACCCCGGTCACCGTGCCGGCGGAGCGCTACGGTCTGCGGCTTCCCCCGTCACACCAGTTGAACATCAACGCGAACTACAGCACCACGTTCTTCGGGCTTCCGGCACGGCTCTTGATCGACGTCTACAACGTCTACTCGCGCCGCGACATCTGGTTCCGCTACTACGATGCGTCGAAGAACGTCACGACCGTCACCGACGTCCGCCTGCTGCCGATCCTCCCGACGGTGGCGTTCGAGGTAAAATTCTAATCCAGGAGACGATACACGATGAACGCACACTTTCTTCCCCGCGCCTCGGCCGTTTGCGCCGCGCTCATCTTGGCGATCGTCGCCGTCGGATGTGAGGACGCACCGCCGAACGACTACCGCCCGCAATACGTGGTGCAATCGTACCTGATCGTCGACGAGCCGATCCACGGGCTCGTGCTGACGCGATCGCAGCCGGTGACGGACACCTTCAACGTGAAGAAGGGGATCGTTTCGGATGCCGACGTTCGCATCATCGACGGCGAGCGCACAATGCAACTGGTATACAGGCCGTCATCGGACGGCGCCGGCGAGTACTACTTCCCCGATACGACCGTTCTGGTGAAGCCGGGAACGCTGTACAAGCTGGAGATCACGACGAAGGACGGCAGCACGATCACCGCGCAGGCGATCACGCCGCAACGGTTCGCATGGGTGAAGCCGCCGGTGGACTACGCGGTGATCCCGAAGAAGACCAGCCCGGCCTATCTGCATCCGCCGGACTCTCTGGACCTTGCCTGGACCGGCACCGCCGGCGTCGCCGAGTACCTGATCAGCGTCCGTTCGCTCGACACGCTCGAATACGGCAGGTACCTCGTCCCCGAGACGAGTGTGAAGAACAAACGGGTGGATGCGGATCTCGACAAGCAGTTCGACGAGCTGCACTACAACGACCTCAGCCGCTGGGGCTTCCTCGCCTCGACGAGCACGCCGATCGTATGGGGCGCGTTCAAGTGGTTCGGTCGCACGGAGGTGACGCTCTACGCCTCGGATGAGAACTTCGTCCGCTGGTTC
>CAZJYH010000910.1:0-2006 GCA_964549365.1 uncultured Alphaproteobacteria bacterium | reverse complement strand
CCTTCGTGTACGGCTCGAGCAGGTCGATCACCTTGATTCCCGTCTCGAACATCTCCTTGTTCGTCGTCAGTGCCTCGAACGCGGGGGCGGGACGGTGAATCGGGAAGCGGATGTCGGAGGTGAGCGGGCCTTTGTTGTCGATCGCTTCGCCGACCACATTGATCAAACGTCCCAGCGCCTGCGGCCCCACCGGAACCGTGATCGGTCCGCCGGTGTCGATCACGCGGGTGCCGCGGGCCAGACCGTCGGTGGTGTCCATCGCGATTGCGCGGACGCGATCCTCACCAAGATGCTGCTGCACCTCAACCACCAGCGTATCCTGCTGGCCGTCGATGTTGGTGCGCGGGATCTCAAGTGCGTTGAGGATGTCCGGGAGAGTGCCTCCCGGGAACTCCACGTCGACCACCGGGCCGATGATCTGGACTACTTTACCTTCGTTCATAGCTGAGAGGTCTGGGTTATTGTGTGAGTTTCTATGTTTCCAAAAGCTTGTATGCGCGGGAGAGACCGGTTGGGAGCAGTGCCCGATGGATGCCGCAACGGGCTTCAGGCACTGAAAAGGATGCCAAGTTACACAAGGCCCTCTGGTTACGCAATCTCAGGTTGTAAAGTGTTCCGCTCCGCCCTCGATTCCGGCGTGCCCGGGGGCGGCGAACCCGGGCGCCGGGCGATCCGTCGCGACGCGTGATGCGGGGCGGGAAAGCGTCGGTCCATGCCTTGGCGGATTGGCCGTCAGGCCCTGCATTACAAGGCACCGACGATGGTCCCACGCGTTCGGCTCCGCCGGGCCCACTCTCCCGTACCCGTTCCCCGGGTTCCAGTATGGTACCCTTTTGTGGCCATATAGCTTTGCGTCGAAAATCCTTATGTTCCTTCCTCAAACCAACGCCCCCTCGTTGTCATTGTTGCGCGAATCGTTTGGGTCGCTTATCCATGCCGGAACGATTGTCCCCGGTCTCCATGACCAGTCTCTCCGGCACGACGCGCATCGACTATGACATCCTCCCCCGGGTGTGACATTCCATGCGCCGATTGCACGGTCCACCGGATCTCCCATACGGATTGCGGCCGCATTGTCGAGGGAGGCGATGGCCACAGCGAGACGATCCGCCCGGCATTCCATCTCTTTGCCATCAGGCGTGATCTCCGTTCCAGTTTGCTCTGATGTGAACCAGGATGTCGCACCGTACGCGACTCCGTATCCTGTTGTAGGTTGGTTCCGCATCAAACGCCGCATCCAGTACAGTTGATCGTGATGGGAACTACAGTGACCATCAGCACCGGCTATTGTGCGGCGCTCATTCATCCACGTTCAACACCGGTCACGGAGCGTCCTGCATGCCACTCAGGAGGAACGACCATGTGAAGGAGGATCTCGAGCTCCTCAACAATCTGGAGCAGCTGCATCTGGACATGCCGCTTCAGATCCGCATCACCATGCTGCGACTTCTACGCGAGGAACCGCAGCGGACCCTGGCGCAGGTCGCGGACATGGTTGGGCGATCGGAGCCGACGATCCAGCGTTGGTGGGCGGCATATCGCAAGGGTGGCCTGAACGGACTGCTGCACGTCGGAAAGCAGGGGGGTGGGCGCCCGGTCCGAATCGACGCGGAACTCCTGAACACGCTTCGCGAGCTGCTCGACGACGGTGAGCTGCCGACGCTCGACGATGCCAGGAACTGGCTGAAGGAGAAATGTGGCGTGGAATACAGCCGATCCGGCGTCCACTATCTGATCGATTCGATGATGAAGGTGCCGCGGGCGGTACGCGTGCGTGGCCGTGCCGGCATTGCGGCGCAGGATGCCACGACCGGGCAGTCGGCGATGTCGATTCCGCCGCATGTGCTCCGGTTTCTCAACGCCCTTCCGGTTACCGACCAGCCGCTCGAATGGGTGAATGCCTTTCGCGCGGGCCTGCAGCAGTTGATGCCGGAGGTCGATCGCGTTTCGGTGAACATCAACGTCAACTGCAATCTGAGCGCGCCGGAGATGTATCACCCGACGCT
>CAZJYH010000909.1:0-2017 GCA_964549365.1 uncultured Alphaproteobacteria bacterium | reverse complement strand
TGAATGACGCGCAACGGGCACAGCCGTGGGATCCACGAGCCGAGCCCGGGACAATCCGTCGTCATTTGACCATAGAGACGAGATATCTACTAATTCGGAGCAAGCGAAAAACGTGGCTGCCCAGGTAATCCGCATCAAGTTGAAGTCGTACGATCACAACCTGATCGACAAGTCGGCAGAGAAGATCATCCGCACGGTCAAGCAGACCGGCGCGATCGTCTCCGGCCCGGTTCCGATTCCGACTGAGAAGACCATCTACACGGTTCTCCGCTCGCCGCACGTGGACAAGAAGTCGCGTGAGCAGTTCGAGAACCGCTCCCACAAGCGTTTGATCGATATCCTCAACTCCACGCCCAAGACGGTGGACTCGCTGATGAAGCTGGAGCTTCCGGCGGGCGTGGATGTCGAGATCAAGGTGGACGCCTGAGCAACCCGCTCCGGGGCCTCGCCGAGCAACGCCCGTCAGGGCATGTCGGACGCCTTTGTGCATCAATTCTTCGAAACCTAGCCAGAGATAACCGCGATGGCCGCGCTTTTAGGTAGAAAAATCGGAATGACCGGCATGTTCAACGAGCAGGGTGTCTACATCCCCTGCACGCTGATCGAGACCGGCCCCTGCACGGTTGTGCAGGTCAAGACCAAGGACAACGACGGCTATGAGGCCATTCAGCTTGGGTTCGGCACGAAGGCCGAGCGCAACATCAACCAGCCGCTGAAGGGGCATCTGAAGAAGGCGGGGTCGCATCTTGCGCGCCATCTTCGCGAGTTCCGCTCGTATGAGGTTTCCAACTACAAGCCGGGCGACGTCATCGCCGTCACGGATGTGTTCGCCGTCGGCGACAAGGTTCGCGTCACCGCCACCAGCAAGGGGCATGGTTTCCAGGGCGTTATGAAGCGGCACCACTTCGGTGGCGTCGGCATGCAGACGCACGGTCAGTCGGATCGCCAGCGCGCTCCGGGTTCGATCGGTGGGTCCAGCTATCCGTCGCGCGTGTTCCCGGGAACCCGGATGGCAGGCCGCATGGGGGGCAAGCGCGCCTCGGTGCGTAACCTGCAGGTGGTGGCAATCCTCCCCGAGAAGAATGTTCTCGTGGTGAAGGGGGCGATCCCCGGTGCTCCGAACAGCATCGTCGAGATCCTCAAGCACTAGGCGACGTTCCCGAATTCTTCTCTCTGGATGAGACGGTCGTCCGCCGGGTGCGGACCAAGGCAAAGGGTTACAGAACAATGACAATCAATATCCTCAGCAAAGACGGCAATGTGACCGGCACGATGGATCTGCCGGCCGAGATCTTCGGGATCGAGCCGAACCATGCCGTCATGCATCAGGCAGTCAAGATGTTCCTGGCCAACCAGCGCCAGGGGACCAGCAAGACCAAGGACCGCTGGGAGGTTCGTGGCGGCGGCCGCAAGCCCTGGAAGCAGAAGGGACGGGGCACGGCGCGCGCCGGCTCGACTCGTTCGGGCGTCTGGGTGGGCGGCGGTAACATCCACGGCCCCAACCCGCGCGACTACACGCAGCAGATGCCGAAGAAGATGCGCCAGCTTGCGCGCCGCTCGGCACTTGCGCTGAAGGCGCGTGAGAACGAGCTGGTCGTCGTCGACGATCTGAGCTTCGGCGAGATCAAGACCAAGCCGTTCGCCGCGATGCTGAAGGCGATCAACGCCGACGGAAAGAAGGCGCTGGTGCTGTTGAAGGAAGGAAACGAGAACACGCTGCGCAGCGGCCGCAACATCGCCAAGTGCGATATCATGGAAGCGCGCAACGCCTCGACGTACGATCTGCTCAACAATCAGGTGCTGGTGCTCGATCGTTCCGCGGTCGACGTTCTGGTGCAGCAGTTGCAGAAGGAAGATTAATCGAAGTAATCACGGAAGAACCGCGAGGATTACGATGAGGCACGTACTGAAGCGCCCGATTCTGACCGAGAAGAGCTCGTTGCTTGGCGATCAGGGGCAATATGTGTTCGAGGTGATCCCGAGCGCCAACAAGATCGAGATCCGCAAGGCGATCGAG
>CAZJYH010000908.1:0-2029 GCA_964549365.1 uncultured Alphaproteobacteria bacterium | reverse complement strand
GAGCGCGGGCCTCATGTTCGACTTTTCGGATCCGATCGCGCCGGCGCTGAATCTGGAGCGGCGCGCCGAGGAATCCTGCGCCGGCTCCTGCGCGTGCGCCCGCGAGGCAAGCACCGCCGAGAGCGCGACGACGGCGAGCAGATGATGCGAGGTTGTACGGTTCATCGTTCGATCACCATCGTTCGTGTCTCGGATATTTTGCCGCCGACCGTAAGCCGGTAATAGTACAGCCCCGGCGGAAGCCGGCGCGCATCGAAGGTGACCGAACTCTCCCCTTCGGGCCGCTCTCCGTCGATGAGTCGCAGTGCCTCACGCCCCACGTTGTCGTAGACGATCAGCGTGGCGTGCATGGGCTCGGGGATCCGATACGGTATCGTCACCGACTGGTTCGCGGGGTTGGGCATGCTCTGCTTCAGCAACCGCCGGTTGCTGAAGAGCAGACGTTGCGCGGCCGCGCACTCCGCGTTCAATTGGAACAGTCGTCCGAGATCCGGCTCCACGTTCAGGCACGTGGCCGTGGCCCGCGCCGGCAGCAGCTCCAGCGGGGAGGCGATCGAGTCGCCGCGCAGCACCTTCAGTTGCAGATTCATCAGCCTGCCGGAGCGTTGGAACGATGCGCCGCCGATGCCTCGCCTGATCTTGATCATCGCCCCGTCCGCCACGCTCGCGTTCTCCGCAAGCTCCCAGCCCCCCGCGATCGTCCCGGACTGGTTGATTCCAACGACGTCGAGCATCGAGCGGTTGAACCGCACGTGGAAGGTCAACTCCTCCAGCGGAACGCGCCCCTCGAGCACCGACTCGTACTCCACCGGCACCTCGACGATCTCGCCGAAGCCGCCGATCACATCGGTCGTGCCGAGCCGGAACGCGGCGGAGTCGAGCTCGGTGGTCAGATACACCCAGCGTTGTCTTCCGCCGTCGGCGCCCTCGTCCGTCTGGAAGACGATGATCGACTCATGCACCCCGACGCCGATGGGGCGCAGCACCCAGCGATAGACCGTCGAATCGCCGGGCCCGATCCTGCGCGGCTTCTGCACGTCGCCGACGAAATTCACGTCGAGCGGGTTCGGCCCGCCCACGTAGTTGATGCGCACCTCGAGTGTGTCGTTGCCGGTGTTGCGGACAACGAACGGCTCGTCGATCTCCCTGCAGCTGATCAGGCCGTAGTCGATGCGTGGAGCCGCCGTGAAGATGCCGGACTTGACATGGGCGCAGATCCGCAGCCGGCGCACTCGATGGCACGGCTCCACGATAGCGGTGAACGACTCGCAGTAATATCCCGTGTCGACGGCGTTGACGCGCAGGCCCACGTTCGACGTGCCGACCGGGTATTGTGCGTTGACGATCGGCGCCGGCGGCGTGAAGATGCCGGCGTTCGAGGGGTCCGGGATCAACGTCAGGTACTGCGGCTCGTCGCCGCGCACATTCACCCCGAAGCCGACGAAGCGGTTGCTGCCGAGCTTGTAGCTCTGGATCACCACCACGGTGTCGATGAATCCGAACGTCACACACTTGCGGCTTCCGGCCACGGGGATCGCCACGCGCGGCTGCACGGCCTCCGGCGCGATGATCACCAGCGAGTCGCGCGCGCGATCGGTGCACTCCAGTGCCGTCGCATCGAACGCAACCGTCAGGCCGATCGTGTCGCACGCGTCGAGCGTGAACGGCAGGCTCGGCGGGTTGATGAGCCGGTAGTGCGCGCCGACCACGAACCGGAGCGAGTCGATGCGCATCGGCGTCTGGCCGGAGTTGAAGATGATCTGCTGCTGCGTCTGCACATCGCCGCAGGTGTTGGGTGCGAAGTTCACCGCCAGTCCGGCGCCGATCTTCGGGGCGGTGGGGGCCGAGAACTTCACGATGTAGCCGCCGTAGTAGTCGTTCTCGTGCTTGAACGCGCCGACCGAAATCGGGAAGTCGCGCGAGGCCGTTCCGCCGAACAGGTAGAGCGCTCCCTTGCTGTCGGTGGTGACGCCGAACACGTACTGTTCGTACTCACGATTGCCGCCGAGCACCGCGCCGCCATAGAGCG
>CAZJYH010000907.1:0-2033 GCA_964549365.1 uncultured Alphaproteobacteria bacterium | reverse complement strand
GAGTGCGGAGTTCGGCCGGTGGAATCGACGATTCGGCCCGGCACTCCCGCCGCCGGGGCGTGGGATGGGGTGTCGACCGTGCAACCGCTGCTTGTTTCCCGTGGGGAAGTCGTACTATCTTCCTGCTAATATGGACGATCCGTTACTACGACGGCGCCCTGCGGCGCCTGCATCGACCCGACAATCAAGTTCCGTCCCACAACCCATGGGAGGCGTGAGCACCACGCATGGATGAGCCGATCATCGGAATACTCATCACGCTGCTGCTGGTTGCCGCCAACGCGTTCTTCGTTGCCGCCGAGTTCGCCATCGTCAAGGTGCGTTCGTCGCAGATCGAGCTGCGCGCACAGGCAGGCGAGCGCGCGGCCAAGATGGCGCAGCGATTGTTGGCGCACATGGACGAATATCTCTCCGCCACACAGCTCGGCATCACACTGACTTCGCTCGGTCTCGGCTGGGTGGGCGAGCCGATCGTCTCGAGGCTGTTGATCGTGGTCATGAACCTCCTGGGCCTTGCGCCTGACGAGGCGCTGGCGCACAAGATCGCGCTCCCCGTTGCGTTCGTCTGCATCACGTTCCTGCACATCGTGCTCGGTGAGCTGGCGCCGAAGTCGCTGGCGATCCAACGCTCGGAGCAGACGACCCTGGCGATCGCGTTCCCGCTGCGCGCGTTCTACCTGGTCTTCAAGCCGGCGATCATGGCGTTGAACTTCGTGGCCAACCGCGTGCTGCGCATGGCGGGCCTGCAGCCGGCGAGCGAGTCGGAGCATTATCACTCCGGTGAGGAGCTGCGCCTGCTGCTGGAGCAGGGGCGCGAGGGAGGGATGATCGAGGAGGCGGAGCACGAGCTGATCGAGAACGTCTTCGAGTTCGGCGACACCATCGTCAAGGAGGTGATGGTGCCGCGTACCGAGATCGTCGCGCTCGACATCGGGAAGCCCTCCACCGAGCTGATCAAGTTCGTGGTGGAAGAGGGCTACACACGAATGCCGGTCTACTCCGGCTCGATCGACAACATCATCGGCGTGGTCTACTCGAAGGATCTGATCACCCTCTTCGAGCATCAGCACCTGATCATCCTGCAGGATCTGCTGCGCCCCGCGTACTTCGTTCCGGAAACGAAGCTGATCAGTGAGCTGTTGCGCGAGTTCCAGCGGAACAAGATCCAGCTGGCGATCGTGGTGGACGAGTTCGGCGGCACCGCCGGCCTGGTGACCATGGAGGACATCCTCGAGGAACTGGTCGGCGAGATTCAGGACGAGTACGACGAGGAGCCCGTGGAGGTGGAGCGCCAGGAGGACGGCAGCTACATCGTGGACGCCTCGATGACCATTCCCGACCTCAACGATCTCGTCGAGGGGCTGGTGCTTCCGGAGGGAGATGACTACACCACCGTGGGCGGGCTCGTCAACAAGTGGTTCGGGCGCATCCCGAGCGCCGACGAATCGTTCGATCGCGACGGTGTGCGGATGACGGTGCTGAAGACCGTGGACCGCCGCGTGGTGCAGGTGCGGATCGAGGATCTCAACCGCGAACAGCCGGACAACGGCCTGGCGGCGTTCCCGCCGGAGACGGCCGAGGAGACGGAATAGGTCAGGTCCGGATTTGCCGAGAAGGAAAAAGCTGCCGCCGAGCAGCAGCGCGAGACAGGGCAATCAACATTCAGAGGGTGGTGCGATCGTGTCGATCGCAACCGCCGTTCGCTTCCGGCGCCTCCGAGTGATGCGCCGATTGCGTTTACGGAAAGGGGAGTACAGTGAGCAACCAGGAATTCCGGCGGACGCTCGTCACGAGCGCGCTGCCATACGCCAACGGATACATCCATCTCGGCCATGTCGCCGGCGCCTATCTGCCGGCCGACATGTACACGCGTTTTCTGCGGTCGATGGGGGAGGAGGTGATCCACGTCTCGGGCTCCGACGAGCACGGCGCGGCCGTGATGATCTCCGCCGATCAGGAGAAGGTGACGCCGCAGCAGATCGTCGACAAGTACCACACGGCGAACGAGGAGGCGTTCCGGGGGCTCGGCGTTG
>CAZJYH010000906.1:0-2036 GCA_964549365.1 uncultured Alphaproteobacteria bacterium | reverse complement strand
CGGCAACGACGTGTGGCTGGCGCTCGACGTGGCCTCCAGCGAAATGTGGTCCGACGGCAACTACAAGCTCTTCAAGTCCACCGGCGCCCTCAAGTCCGCCGATGAGATGGTGGCCTGGTACCAGACGCTGACCGAGAAGTACCCGATCATCTCGATCGAGGACGGTATGGCGGAGAATGATTGGGACGGCTGGAAGAAGCTCTCCGACGCGATCGGCGCGGATGTGCAGCTGGTGGGCGACGACCTGTTCGTCACCAACAGCGAGTTCCTCTGGCGCGGCATCGAGCAGGAGATCGCGAACTCGATCCTGGTGAAGCTGAACCAGATCGGCACGATCTCCGAGACGCTTGAGGTGGTGGAGCTTGCGCAGAAGAACCTCTACACCGCGATCATCTCCCATCGTTCCGGCGAGACCGAGGACACGACGATCGCGGACCTTGCGGTGGCGACGAACGCCGGACAGATCAAGACCGGCTCGGCAAGCCGCACGGACCGCATCGCGAAGTACAATCAGTTGCTCCGCATCGAGGAGGAGCTTGGCCCGGTGGCCGAGTTCGCCGGCGAATCCGCCTTCTCGCGGGGAATCATTTAGGGGTATGGGTGATGGGTGATGGGTGTGGCGCGAGTAGCGAGTGCACATCGACTCCCCGCGCCAACGCATTGCCGTGAAGTCGTACATCCGAGCTTATGACCGATGTTGTCGCGTGGCCAGTGGCGTGCGTACATCGAGTCCCCGGCCGGCGCATGCCAGCGAGGTCGTACATCCGAGTATACAGGCGGCGTCGGCACCTGGTGTCTCGACATTGAAACGTTGAACTTGGAACTTTGAACATCGAATACGGCACATACAGTACCCGCATTCAGCTGCCCAGAACCCATCACTCATAACCTTGCACCCATACTCATGCCCATTCTCTTTGGTACCGACGGTTGGCGCGCGGTGATCGCCGACGAGTTCACGTTCGCGAACGTGGAGCTGGTGGCCCGCGCGGCGGCGCAGTTCTACAAGAAGCATCCGAACGCGTCGCGCGGCATCGCCGTCGGCTACGATGCCCGCTTCCTCTCCGGTGAGTTCGCCGCGACTGTGGCGCGCGTGCTGGCCTCGGAGGGGCTTACGGTGTGGCTGACCGATGGGATCTCCTCCACCCCGCAGGTTTCGCTCACCGCGCGAACGAAGAAGCTCGCCGGCGGCATCATCATCACCGCGAGCCACAACCCGGCCGAGTACAACGGCTTCAAGCTGAAGGCGGACTACGGCGGCCCGTCGGCGCCGGAGGATATCGCGAAGGTGCAGGCGAACGTGGCGAAGCTGGAGAGCGCGCCGCCCAAGAAGCGCAAGGCGCTCCCCGAGCTTGCCGAACTGGTGAAGGCGCGCAAGGTGAAGCGCTACGATGCGAAGACGCTCTACGTGGAGTATGTGAAGAAGAAGATCGACCTGGAGCTGATCGCGAAGGCCGGCTTCCGCGTGTTGTACGATCCGATGCACGGCTCCGGCATCCACACCATGGAGCGACTGCTCCACAATGTTGATCAACTGCACAACAGCTACAACCCGGGCTTCGGCGATCTGGACCACCCGGAGCCGCTCGGCGAATATCTCCCCGGATTGATCGAAGGGATGAAGAGCGGGAACTACTCCGTGGGCCTCGCCACCGACGGCGACGCGGACCGCCTCGGCACCGTGGACGAGCACGGGAACTTCATCGACTCGCACCGGATCTTCACCCTGCTGATGAAGTATCTCTACGAGGACCGCAAGCTGAAGGGCGCCGTGGCGAAGACGATCTCGCTGACCACCATGATCAACAAGTACTGCGAGCGCAACGGCATCAAGATGCACGAGACGGCCGTCGGCTTCAAGTATATCGCCAAGCTGATGACGGCCGAGAAGATCGTGATCGGCGGCGAGGAGTCCGGCGGGCTCGGCACCGCGCTGCACATCCCGGAGCGGGACGGCATCTTCAACGGCCTGCTGCTGCTGGAGATGATGGCGCGACGCGGCAAGACGCTCGGGCAGCTCTCACGCGAACTCGACG
>CAZJYH010000905.1:0-2036 GCA_964549365.1 uncultured Alphaproteobacteria bacterium | reverse complement strand
GCTGCTTCTGCGCGCCCTGTGGCTGGTGAGCGCGGCACGCCTTGCGCTTTCGGTCATGGCGTTCCCGCGCGTGCAGCGGATGTTCGGTGGGAGCGCGCATGCGGCGGGGATGCAATCCGAAACGCCCACGACGGGCCGGCCGGCGACGGGCTCACCCGTGCCGGACTCGCCCACGAACGGCTTGCCGGCGAACGGCTTGCCGGCGCTGGAGCGTCTTGCGTGGAGCGTGCGCGCCGCCGCCCGCTACGTTCCGGGCGCAACGTGCCTGGTGCGGGCCCTCGCGATGCGTTCGATGATGGCGCGCTTCGGGTACGCCGGCGATCTTCGCATCGGTGTGGGGCGCGACGGAGCGGGGATCTTCGGCGCCCACGCGTGGGTTGAGCACGCGGGCCGCGTCGTGATCGGCGAGGAGGAGCGCGCGTTGTTCACCGAGCTCCCGGCGATCGACGGCCGCTGAAGCGCGCGCATTCGCCACGGATTGTATCACATGAAGCTTTCCGCCGGCTTCTTCGTCAGTGTACCCGCAGCGGGCCTGTCGACGCCCGCGCCGTTATTCATTCAGGAGATCCATTATGCAGCGGGCATCCATCGTTGTCGCCGCACTTGTTCTGTTCGCATGCGCGATTCCGGCAGCCGCTCAATACGGCGACGGCCATATCCGCACCGGCGATACTCTTCGCATCGATCGGGACGGGAGCATCGATTCCACCACGATCGGAGCGGACACGCTCAATCCGGACAGCACGTTCTTCCAGCAGATCGACAGCGCGACCGATGAAGAGGTGGAGCCGTTGGAGCCGGACACGTTCTTCAAGAAGCGGGGCGGTTTCTATGGTGGTGCCACGCTGGAGCTGACCTCGTTGAAGCCGAACGATCTCGATCCGGTGCTGGGCGGCGATCTCGTGCTGATCGGCCTGCGGGGTTACGTCCTGCTGAACAGCTGGATGATCGGCGGCGCGGGGATCAGCGCCACCATCTACGATATGAGCCCAACGTACGATCGGTTCACCTTCGGATACGGCGGCTTCCTGACCGGCTACGACACCAAGATCTTTCACGGCGCGCTTTCGTTGCAGACGAGCGTGCTGCTCGGCGCCGGAGGGCTGGAGATGATCCGCCGGCGGCCGGACCTGGGCGGCACGCCTGGTCACGAAATTCTGGAGCGCGTCCGCAATGAGGATTTCTTCTGCGTGCGCCCCGGCATCGCGATCGGGTATTCGCCCATACAGTTCCTGCAGTTCGGAGCCGGTGTGGACTATCTGCTTCCGATCGGCGGCGACAACGTGGCCGATCTGCGCAAGCCGGCGTTCGGGCTGCACATCACGGCGGCGCTCGGCGATTGACCGCGTCGTGCGGTCAGGTTCGGACGGACTCGGGTGTCGATATCGCGGTGCGTCAGCCGACGTTGCTCACGATGAGTTCTCGCATCGTGCGGGTTTTCGATCCTGTTAAACCCCGAAGTATGTGAGCGCGGTCAGACGCCCATATCGGCATTCGAAGATGCGCATGCGCGTCCGTCGGATGAACCGAACATATGGATCGTACCACGATATGATGCCTGACACGTATGAAATACCTTACGCTTCTCCTTGTCCCGGCCCTGCTGTTCACGGCCTGCGGCCACACCAATCGTCTCGCGCAGTTCAAAGTCAACGGTCGTTCCGCGCTCTATCGTACAACGGTTTCGGCCGATGCAGCCGCCTCGCTGGCGATCATCGAGCCGCCGTCGAAGAACACGGCGGTCGACATCGCCGCCACGATCGGCTCGGTCATCCTCAGCGATCAGAGCCGCCGCAAGCTTGAGCGCGCGATCAACCGCGATCAGCTGGGCGGAGCCGTGGGATCCGGCATGCGCCAAGCCCCCGCGGACTATCTCGGCATCAAGGCCGTCGGCGACATCGGCGAGAATCCCGAGTTGATCATCGAGACGACGGTGACCGATTGCAAGCTCTTCTCCAACTCGGCCGGGCTCTGGATGCGGGTCAGCGGCGAGTCGCGCATGATCGACCGCGCGACGGGGCAGATCGTCTGGGACA
>CAZJYH010000904.1:0-2037 GCA_964549365.1 uncultured Alphaproteobacteria bacterium | reverse complement strand
TTGAGCAACTCGGTGCGACCGACTGGACGATCACCGGCGACACGCGGTACCCAAGCATAGCTAGCCTGTACCAAGTGGGCGACGCCGCGTATGTTCACCGTGGAAGCAACTCCGCGCAGTTGACGTTCGGATCGGGTTCGAGCGATGTCTTTCAAACGATCGTGTTACCTCATCCCATCGATTGCGTCCGACTTTCGTTTTGGCTTCTGATGCCGACGCGCGGGTCGGGGAACAACAAGTGGCTCCAGGCGCAGATTATACAGTACGACTCGATGCCGAACTGCATTGATCGCCTCGGCTACCGGACGGCGTTGACGGATGAGGTTATCGCCTACGATGGCAACGAAGAGCAGTACACGGCGTGGACGAGGATCACGCGTGATTTCAAACTCGATCCGCGCGCTCGGTCTCTTCGGCTGCAGTTCACAACCGGGAACGGCAGTGGGGGGCCTACCGACCCGCTCTGGATCGACGATGTTCAGCTTGAGCCGATAGTTTGTCCGGATGGTGCAGTGGATGACCAGGCGCACGCCGTTGAGCAGGCTACCGTGGCTCCGAACCCGGCGACCTCCGGCGCTCATCTGGACTTCACGGTGCGGCAAACAGGCCGGTATCGGGTTGCGATGTACACGAACGGGGGGCGGCTGGTTGCAACGTTGCTGAATGAACAGGTCACTTTCGGGCGCTGGCGGCTGCCGATCGACGTGTCGCGACTGTCGGCCGGAGCATATCATCTAACCATTGAAGGGGGCGGAGGCAGGCGATCGGTGGAGATGCAGGTGGTCCGGTGACGGAGTGAGATGTTTATGGGGAAGGGGATGTGGCCCGCGGCGTGCCGGTCGGTGGGCGGGCAGTGATCGACTCGCACCACGAGACTCTGTAGCACGCCTGCTCCGGCCCTTGACGCCGAAGCCAAAACCGTATCGAATCAGATGACGAGCGTCCGAGCCAAGCTCGGCCTCACCGATCGCGAGAACTTGAAGACGTTTCTGTTGAAGCTGGATGTCGAACAGGACGAGGCGGACGAGGACCCCTGATTTTCCCGTTCGCTCGATGCGTCCGTGCGCAGATTCTGCCCGAACCCTTCTATCTGTACGCGCCGTTGGCCCTGTTTCCAATTCCAGGCCGGCCCTCCCCACATCCCACCGCCATGTTATCTTTGCGCCCTTCGATTCCGCGGACCCGCCCGTGCGGCGCCGTACGGCCCGGCATGGGACGGCCGTTCCCCCCTTGATTGAACGACAACACGTCATCGATGCGCTACTCCGCCGATCTCACCGCGGGTTCCCTTAAAGTGCGGGAGAGCCGTATCATTGCCGAGCTTCTCCTGCGCGAGGCCGGCCGCGAGCAGTGGCATAGGGCCCTGTACGTCGACAACCTGCTGCAGACGCGGAGCCCGGCCTCCGCCAAGCGGCTGGCCATCCTGTTGCGTCGCCGGCTGGAGACGATGGGGCCGGAGCTCTGGGGCATGGTCCGCGACGGCGGTGCCACGGTGGCGACGCATGCCTGCCTGGCCGCGGCGATCAAGCACAGCCCACTGCTCGGCGACTTTCTGGACCTGACGGTGCGGGAGGGATATCGCCTGTTCCGTCCGGCGCTGACCGCGCGCGACTGGGAGGACTATCTGGAGGGGTGCCGAAGCCGCGATCCCGCGATGCCCGTCTGGAGCGCGTCCACCGTCGACCGCCTTCGCTCCTCGGTGTTCCAGATCCTGGCGCAGGCCGGGTATCTCGGCGACAGCCGCCGCTGCGGGCTGCAGGCCGCGCACATCGCTCCCCAGGTGCTTGGGTACCTGGAGGAACACAATGAAGCGTATACTCTCCGTTGCATCCAGGTAGCTCCGTGAGCACACTCGACGCCCGGCTCAATCAGATCCTCGACAAGGTGACGTCCGCGGAGTTCCTCGCAGGCCGGGGGCTCGGCAACGAGATCGCGTTTCATATTTTCGACTACCCGCCCGAGTTCGAGCCGCGCGTCCGCGAGCACATCCGATTCCTGCTGGAGGTGATCCCGAAACGCCGTCCGGACCTCCGCATC
>CAZJYH010000903.1:0-2046 GCA_964549365.1 uncultured Alphaproteobacteria bacterium | reverse complement strand
GAGCGGAACGTTGAGCAAACGTTTGGCTCCTCCGGAGATGTGGGTAATGGATAGTCTCTGGAACAGAGGTGGAGAAGAACGTCACGGCCCGGATATCGGGGATGCTTCGGAAGAGACGGCCACTGACGAAGGATGCTGTATGCAACAACACCACACCACGTTCAGAATCTGTGGTGCACTCCTGCGCTGAATCACCTGTACTCAATCAGGCCGGATTCGCACCCTCCCCCTTCCCCACGTGCGCTCGTCGGCGGTTGTGCTCCCGACTCAGAACGCGGCGACGTGCACGATTCCGCGGCGCCGGAGAAATAACGATGAGCCGCTATCCGCTTCAATCCCCTCCGCTTCCTCGTGCGGCATCGAACCGACCATCGCCTTGTTCACCGTCGACTCCATGATTTTGCCACATCGCCCCCTTCAACGGCACGACGCAAGGCAAATATTTTTACCCACAGCAATACACCCCATCAGGATTTCACCAACGATGCCGGGCACCACGCTGCGAATCAATGATATCAGGCCAACTCTTCCACCGCTCGATACGTCATCATTTTCGGTCGATGCTGACGGAAGTCGGACGAGGAACGGCGAATCCATGCGCCAATTCGTGAAAATCGTGTTTGAAGAAATTCCCAGGCCCTGCCTCTTCCCTGCTTTCAGCAGCGGCTACATCCGCCGGACGAACAAGCCGCCCCACGCATGCCTCCCATATTCACCCTCATCGAGTTTACGGCACAAAGTGTATCTCGTCGACAGGGAACGAGGTTCGATATACGGCAAATTCCGCAGTATGCCACAGTTCCCTTCGCTCTGAAGGGAACATTCATCAATCTCCCGTTGCGCGGCTCAAATAGCACCGGACTATCGGCGAGTTCAGCGACGTACAAGTACATGAACGTGTACCCGTACACAACCATGTACCCCCTGCAATGCTTTCAGTCGATATTTCCGGTCGTATATTGCGGTCGTGATGATACGATCGACACCCCGATAGATTGGCATCCGTACGGCAGGAGATACTGATCACCAGGCACGACAACTATCGGCCCACACATTGAAGGAATGTCGCGAATCGCGCGAAGCAGGTCCGGTATGCGTTCCAATCGCGTGCCCAATTTGTGCACTGCATTGGTCAACATCCGCGTCCCGGATTCGCGTTCACGCGTCTGCAATTTTCATGCACTCATACAGAGTCACAATCCGGCGCATATCCCCCGGCCCCACAATCACCTGTTTCACGGAGAAATCATTATGAAAATCTGGATGAAAGCGGCTACGTCGACGGCACTTGCCGCTATCGGCGGCATTGTTCTGACCGCAAGCGTCTATGGACAAGAACAAATTCCGGCAGTTCCAACGAACTGCATCATTATTGCAGACGAAGTACTCGTGGACAACTCACCATTTACGTCCGCGGGCACAATGGATTTGTCACCCGGCGAAAGCTCGTCACCCGACGAGGCGATTCAGTGGTTGGCGCTGATCAACGACGGATTCAGCGCCCAGTCGGATGATCCCGTTCTTGGCACGATCACGTGGGACCTGGATGAGGACCGTCCTGTTACGACATCGATTGTCCGATCCAATCAGGAAGCATCGGCTTTTCCCGCCACTGTCCAGCTCGACTTCAATGTCCGTGCGACAATCAGCTCGAAGCCCGGGCAGGTGTTCCTGAGCAGGACGCCGATTTCGATCGGAAGCAATGAGGTCCAGAACTGGCCTCCTGGTGATCTCAATCTCAACTCGGTTGATGCTGACGCGAATGGCGAGGCTGATCCGGTCGAGTTTTACGAAGAGTCAGCCCCAGAGGTGACCGCGTTCATCGTGAACGTGGTACGCTCGAGGGTCCGCGACTAACCACGATATGTCATAAACAATCCGGACCTCATTCCACGCGAATGAGGTCCGGAGGTATTTGCCGCTTGCGATATTCTGATCGTCCCATCCACTCCTGCTTCCTACCTCACCCACACCACCCCCTGCGTCAGGGTCTCCCCTCCCTCCACGACGAGGCGGCAGCGATACACGCCGGACGGCAGCCCGACC
>CAZJYH010000902.1:0-2050 GCA_964549365.1 uncultured Alphaproteobacteria bacterium | reverse complement strand
GCTACGTGCTGAAGGCGCTCGGCGTGGGTGAGGACCTTGCCCATTCCTCGATCCGCTTCGGCGTGGGGCGGTTCACGACCGAGGAGGAGATCGACTTCACGATCGGCAATGTGGTGGAGGCGGTCTTGAAACTGCGCGAGATGTCGCCGCTGTACGAGATGGCCAAGATGGGCATCGATCTGAAGAGCATCGAGTGGGCGCATCACTGATCCCGAGGAATACGCCGGCACGTGCACGCAAGCACCGCCGGATTCGTCAAGCAATCAGCAACGGTACATCGGTACCTTGAATCATAGTCAGGAGCTCGAGAACAATGGCGTACTCTGAGAAGGTCATCGACCATTATAACAACCCGCGCAATGTCGGGACGCTGGACGTAAACGACGAAACGGTCGGCACGGGCCTGGTGGGCGCCCCGGAATGCGGCGATGTGATGCGTCTGCAGTTGAAGATCAACCCGGAGACGGGCGTGATCGAGGACGCGAAGTTCAAGACGTTCGGCTGCGGCTCGGCGATCGCTTCCTCCAGTTATGCCACGGAACTGATCAAGGGGCGCACGATCGACGATGCCGAGAACGTGAAGAACACGCAGATCGTCAACGATCTGAACCTCCCGCCGGTGAAGATTCATTGCTCGGTGCTCGCCGAGGATGCGATCAAGGCGGCGATCGCCGATTACAAGAAAAAGCAGGAACACCGCGTTCCCGCCGAAGCCTGATTCGTACCCCGAACCTTATTTTTGCGACGAGGAGACTATCGCAATGCAGGATATAGAACTCAACGAGCCGGCAACGACGACCGCCCCGACGGCACCGATCGTATTGACCGAGAAGGCCGTTGCCGAGGTCAGGAAGATCATGGAGGCGAACTCCATCCCTGAGTCGTACGGCCTGCGTGTCGGCGTCAAGGGGGGGGGCTGCTCCGGCCTCAGCTATACGCTCGGATTCGACGCCGAGAAGCGCGAGGGTGACAAGGTGATCGAGCAGGAAGGGATCAGGCTGTTCATCGACAGCAAGAGCCTGTTCTATCTGATGGGCACCAATCTCGACTTCACCGATGGCTTGAACGGACGCGGCTTCGTGTTCAACAATCCGCAGGCCACCAAGACGTGTGGATGCGGATCCAGCTTCGGTGTGTGATGATCCCGAACGGTGCCGGTTGCACGGCCGATGAAGCTTGTGGAAGGCGGAGTGATCTTCATTCCGCCTTTCCTATCTTTGTCGGCGAACGCTGTTTCATCCACCGATCATTCACATTCATCCGAATCCGCAAATGGACGATCTGCAACGCCCAAAGCTGAACAACGACCCGAGCTTCGAGGTCGACCCCAATTACGACGTTCTCGTCGACAAGCTCCATGCACGCACCGTCGAGCGCAAGATCATCTGGGAGCTCGGCGACGAACCCGACGAGTACATCGCCTCGCTCCGTGGAAAGGCAACCTTCCACCTGCGCCGCATCAAGGAGAACTACAAGTACGTTCTGACGATGCGCAACGAAACCGGCGAGGTGGTGTTCCGCATCTCCCATGACAATCTCGCGGCATCGTCGAGCGAGGCCCTGCTCCGCCTGTTCAAGCTGGCCGAGCGGATCGCCAAGCAGATCGACGACGAGGTCGACAAGGCGATCGATCTCCTCGATGATCTCGGCGACGACGAGTGAAGCCCCTCGAGCGAACAGATTCACAGGACTGACGGGCGCAGGCGCCGCGCCGCCCGCGCCCGTCGGTCCATAAGTGCCTCCCCGATCCGTGCGATCGGAGCATGAACATTTCCCCTTTCCGGTTCTCATGTCCGACTACTTCGAGTTCATGGGTCTGCCGCGCTCGCTTGCGATCGACGCCGAGGAGCTGCAGCAGCGCTACTTTCGGTTGAGCCGGGAGCATCATCCGGACTTCCATACGAACGCCTCGGAGACCGATCGCGCCGCGAGCCTCGAGAACGCGCTCCTGAGCGACCTGCGCGACCTCCCCGAGGCCGAGCTGATGACCCGGATCACGCTCGCCCGGCTATACCTCGATCGTGGGGACGCCGAGCGCGCAGCGCAGCAC
>CAZJYH010000901.1:0-2050 GCA_964549365.1 uncultured Alphaproteobacteria bacterium | reverse complement strand
GGTGGAAAACGTTCCGGATGTCAGCACGTCCCCGTTGTACACCGCGCCGGCGACGTCCATGAATCGTGATGTCCACGTGACGCCTCCGTCGAGGCTGAAACGCAACGACGGTGTGCGAAGTCCGCTGACCGTGTCGGAGATCGTCCACGAGAACGTTGCGATGCCGGTAGCATGGTTGATCACCGGCGGCACCTCGATCGCCTCCGGGGCCGTCGTATCCTTGACGATGCGCAGCGTGTACGTGGCGACCGAGATCGGATCGTCGTAATCGAGCGACTCCACCTCGATCACGATGTCCTTCCGATACCCTTCGGCCACGGCTGCCGGGTTGCTCAGGCGAACGGTGAGCGGAACGGACTTCTCCGCCGGCTGCAGCGTGAACACATCCCCTTCGGCCGGGTAGATCGAGTCCACCACCCACGGCGCGATGCCGATGATACTGCGCACCTGGAAGTTCATCGCTCCGAGGTTCTGCTGTTCCAGACCGTACGGATAGGCGAGCGGCAGAACGGTGGCGACAACGGAATGGCCGACCTGATCGCCGGGCACCGGAATCATCGCGAAGAATTTCACATTCCATTCGATCCAGTCCGTGAAGGTCCCGTCCGCGTTCCTCCCCCCGTAGAGGTCGGTGTAGGCCTGCTTCGGCTCGGTGCTGAACTCGAATGTCACCGACTTGCACTTATCTCCCTTCTTGAAGTCCAGGCTGTCGAATCGGCGCTTTCCGATCTTGTTATGCTTGTCGTCCCACGGGAATGACGTTACCCACATGGTCTTGTCCACCGTTGCCGCTCCGCCGTCCTTCACGCAAACCTGGATCGTCTGTTCCCAGGTCCCGTCGGCCTTTTGGCGGCGCGTGTCCGACTTGATCTCATACTTATCCGGCATGATCGCCTCCTGTTGTTAGGAAGTACTGTGATGGTTTGAACGGGGGAAGGGGGAGGTTCGGCGGCAAATATACGACGGGCGCCACGTTTCAACCTAATTGTTTAGTGCATTGCGAAAGTTTGTCGATCGGCGCCGTGCGGGAGGTACGTGACGATCCACGCGATCCCGTTCGGCGCCGCGTGTGGGTCGTTGTCGCCGGGCGTATCATCCTCGCGGTTCGAACAGCTCGATCGGGTTCCCCGACGGGTCCTCGATGAGGATCTGGCTTCCACCGGGCCCGGTGATCAGTTCGTTGCGGAAGCGCGCTCCGGCTTCCCGCAGCCGGTCGATCGTTCCGGTGATATCCTCCACTTCCAGCACCACGCGGTTCCAGCCACCGCTCTGCGGCATCGTCCCATCCGGCATCGGGAGCGAGGCCGATGTCCCCGGCCCGCTCAGCCATATCTCGAGATCATCCCTCTGAATGATCGCGAAGGGCGGGCCCCAGCGTTCCACCAACACAAACCCGAGCGCGCCGGTGTAGAACTCCAGCGCGGCTTCGACGTCGGAAACCATGTAGCGGACGGCAGCCATCGTGTTCTCCTCGTTTGGTATGACGGTTCTTCTCATGCACGTGCGCCGCGAGCAGGCATGAGAGAAACAGCGCGGGCCCGGAGCATCGCCCCGGGCCCGCATGATTCGTTCAGGCGTTGCTCGTGTTACGCCAGCGCGACTTCCGGGGCAACGTACTCCATGCCGAACGCCTCGGCGACGCCGTCGTAGGTAACCTTGCCGTCGATCACGTTCAGACCCGGCAGCAGCTCGGCGTTGGCGCGGAGCGCATCGCGGTAGCCGAGGTCGGCCAGCTGCAGCATGTACGGCAGCGTCGCGTTCGTCAGGCCGATCGTCGAGGTGAAGGGGACCGCTCCGGGCATGTTGGCCACGCAGTAGTGCACCACGCCGTCCACCACGTAGGTCGGATCCGCATGCGTCGTCGGGCGCGTCGTCTCGATGCAGCCCCCCTGGTCCACCGACACGTCGACGATCACCGAGCCCTCGCGCATCTCCGGGAGCATGTCGCGCGTGACCAGGTACGGGGCCTTGGCGCCCGGGATCAGCACCGCGCCGCTCACCAGGTCCGCATGGCGCACGGCCTCGCGCACCGCGTGCGGCGTGGACATCA
>CAZJYH010000900.1:0-2060 GCA_964549365.1 uncultured Alphaproteobacteria bacterium | reverse complement strand
GCGTCAATTCCGCAGAGCCCCCCTTGTCGGGGTGCAGCGCCGAAACCAGCCGGCCGATCTCGGCGCGCTTCGGGGGGCGATCTTCGAGGGACGAGCGGTGCTCGTCGCCGGGAGCACGTGGCCCGCGGATGAGGAACTGCTGGCGCCGCTCGCTTCGCGTGCCGATCTCGCGCTGGTGATCGTTCCACACGAGCCGACCCCGGCCCACGTCGCGGAGTTGCTTACACGCTTTGGCGGGAGCGTCGCGCTTTCATCGCTCGACCGCATCGCCTCCTCGGCGGGGGGCGCCGGCGGAAGCGGGCTCGAACCTCCGAGTGTGGTGATCGTTGACCGCACGGGATTGCTTTCGGCATTGTATCGCATCGGAGCGATGGCGTATGTCGGGGGCGGTTTCGGCGAGGGGGTGCACAGCGTGCTGGAGCCTGCGGCCTACGGCATTCCCGTGGCGGCCGGGCCCCGCATCGGGCGTTCGCGTGATGCCGAGGAGATGGCCGCCGCCGGCGCGCTCGCCGTTGTGGATTCCTCCGCTGCGTTGAGCGACGTGCTGACTCGATGGTTGCAGAGTCCGGCGGAGCGGGATCGGCTCGGAGCGCTTGCGTCGCGCTTCGTCACCGAACGGGCCGGAGCGACGGCGCGCATCGTGGAGGATCTCGATCGATATGTGCGGCGGGGAGCGTAGCAGACTGTTGAAATATCTCTCCGGCTGTCATCACGCTCTACAAACCAGGCGATGTCACCTCGAACGCAGTGAGGAGTCTCGACGATACGGGGCTTGTAGGGCCGAGATGCGCTTCGCGGCTGCCTTCGGTGGCCTTCGCCGCTCGCTTCGCTCTTGGTCTCGGAATGACATGCCATGAGCATTTCAACGGACTGGTAGCACGCCGACGCATGCTCCCGCGGTTTTTCTTGAACGACAGGACGTCATGAAGTTTGCCTACTTCGATTGCTTCGCCGGCATCAGCGGCGACATGGCCGTCGGTGCCTTGATCGACGACGGCGTGCCCCTCGATGTGGTGCGCGAAGCGTTGTCGCTGCTCGGACCGGAGGTGGCGGCGCTGCGCATCGCGACGCGTCCGATCGTTCGAAGCCAGATCCACGCCGTGAAGTTCGACGTGCTCGGGCCCGGCGGTGTGCCGATCGATCGCATGCCTGCCGCGCGTGAACATGTGCATCCGCACGACCACGGACACGCCCACGATCACGGTCATGCGCACGACCACGGCCACGGACATGCGCACGATCACGGTCACGGTCATGCGCATCCGCACGACCCCGAGCATCCGCACGACCACGGACATGCCCACGATCACGGGCATGTCGGCGAACACCATCATCGCACGCACGCGGAGATCGCCGCGATGATCGAAGGGAGCGGGCTTGCCGATGGGGTGAAGCGCCGGGCGTTGGCGATCTTCCGAGCGATCGCGGTGGGGGAGGCGCGCGTGCACGACATGTCCATCGACGACGTGCACTTCCACGAGGTGGGGGCGCTGGACTCGATCGCGGACATCGTTGCCGTGGCGGCCGGTCTGGAACATCTCGGCGTCGAGCGCGTGTATGCCTCGGCCGTCCCGTTGGGCGGGGGAGGATTCGTGCGGACGCAGCACGGCGTGATGCCGCTCCCCGCGCCCGCAACGATCGAAATCCTGAAAGGGCATCCCGTACTGCTCACGGACGTACCGTTCGAGCTGACGACCCCGACGGGGGCGGGCATCATCGGCGCGCTTTCCGACGGTCTGCTCGGCGCGCAGCAATTCACGGCCGAGCGGGTCGGCTTCGGCGCCGGAACACGCGAGCTGCCCGATCGTCCGAACCTCCTGCGGGTCGTGATCGGCAGGCTCGACGCAGGGCAGACTGTCGACGTGGTCACCGTGATCGAGGCGAACGTGGACGACATGAATCCGCAGGTTCATCCGTATGTGATGGAGCGGTTGCTGGCAGCCGGCGCATTGGACGTCTATCTCACCCCCGTGATCATGAAGAAGGGGCGCCCGGGAACGCTGCTGACGGTGATCGCGGCCGAAGGGACGGCCGAACTGTTGATCGGGATCATCTTCGCC
>CAZJYH010000899.1:0-2061 GCA_964549365.1 uncultured Alphaproteobacteria bacterium | reverse complement strand
TACTGGCGCTGGTAGCCATAATCGTCCTGATGCCGATCTTTGCGGCGGTCGCCATTGCCGTGCGGCTCGATTCGCGCGGGCCATCGATATTCCGCCAGGAACGCGTCGGATATCAAGGCAGGTCGTTCACTGTATTCAAGTTCAGAACCATGCGAATGGCGCCCGCGCAAGGAAATGATCTCGACGCCGCAAAAACGCAAAAGGGCGATGATAGGATCACTCGCTTTGGCGCGTTCTTGCGACGCACGCGTGTCGACGAATTGCCACAGATCGTGAACATTCTCCGCGGCGAGATGAGCTGGATCGGCCCACGCCCTGAAGCCAAGGTTCTTTCAGAATGGTATGAAGCAGAAATACCGTTCTACCGCTATCGGCACATCGTGCGCCCGGGGATCACGGGTTGGGCCCAGATCAATCAGGGCCACGTTGCCGAAGTGTCCGATGTGCAAGCAAAATTGTACTACGACTTCTATTACATCAAGCATTATTCGCTGTGGATGGATGCGCTAATCGTGGTGCGGACGATGGGGACGGTCGTCACCGGACTGGGCGCCGTTTAAGGCGTCGGCAACACGGCAGGAGGAGGTCTCAGGAGGAGGTCTTATGTACAAGGTTGTTGGAGCGGGGCGGGTGAAGGTGGGGCACCGATCGGTCGTAGCGGACTCGGTCCAGTTCATCTTCGCGAGCGAAGGCAGCGTCACGATCGGTGACTATTGCCGGATCGGCGATGGAGTGAAGTTCGTGGTCACATCGGGCGACGTTGTGATCGGCGACTGGACGACGCTCCATGATTCCTGCCTGGTCTTGTCCACAGCGGGTGTGGATATCGGTCAGCATGGTTGGTTCGGTCAGAACACCGTCATCGACGGCTCTGGGGGCATGACGATAGGCAACGGCGTGCGGGTCGGCATGTACTCTCAGTTGTGGTCGCATGTCGCTGCCGGCGAGCAGATCGAGGGATGCACGCTGTATGGCTTTCGCCCCGTCACGATCAGCGACAACGTTTGGCTGGTAGGTTCGTGCATCGTGGCCTCCGGCGTGAGCCTCGGTGAACGACTGGTTGCGCTGATCGGTTCGAATATCACGAAATCGTTCGCCGCCGGGACGGTGATCGCTGGGTCTCCGGCATCCGTGAAGGAAAACTTGTCATTCTATCGACCGATCGCGCTTCCCGAAAAGATGGACCTGTTGGATCGATGGCTTCGAGAATTCGCGGCCGATCAGCAGCTCGCGTTCTCGTCTGCGGAGGGACGTATCGCGCTGCGCGACGGCCGCGATCAAATCCTATTCGTGGCATGCGAGAATGACGCGCGGATGGAGGCTGGCCGCGACTGCTCGTCGACAATCTGCTGCGTCGAGAACAAGACCTACACTAAGCGTCTTACCGATCTGGAATATAGCGTTTTACGGAGCCTTTCCAGTAATAAAGCCCGATTCGTGCACCTGCCTGTTGGCCAAAATTAGGACTGTCGTACATGCTGCCGTTGGTGAGGGTGCGCGTGCCGCCGCGCGAAAGGCTGATGCCGGCGCTTGAAAAAGTACTCTATGGGGGCATGTTGGCCGAGGGCGAGGAGGTCTATGCCTTCGAACGCGAGTTCGCCGATAAATTCGGGCTGCCCAACGCTCTTTGTGTCTCAAGCGGCACGGCGGCTCTGCATCTCGCATTTTTGAGCTGTGGGGTGCGAGTTGATGACGAGGTGATCACCACCTCGATGACCGCGGAACCGACCAACACGACCATTCTGCAGATCGGGGCAGTGCCGGTATTTGCCGATGTCGATCCGAATACCGGTAACTTAGATCCGGCGGATGTCGAACGACTAGTCAGCTCGCGGACCCGCGCGATCTGTGTGGTGCACTATGCCGGATATCCGGCCGACCTCCGCGCGTTGCGCGAGATCGCGGATAGGCATTCCATCGCGCTGATCGAAGATTGCGCGCATGCGTTGGGCGCCTCCTATCAGGGCGTGCCGATCGGCACGCTCGGCGACGCCGCGATTTTCTCATTTCAAGCGATCAATCACATGACAACCGTCGATGGCGGGGTCCTAACATTGAAGG
>CAZJYH010000898.1:236-2067 GCA_964549365.1 uncultured Alphaproteobacteria bacterium | reverse complement strand
CGTACAGGCGGCTCATCGCACTCCAGTAATCGGGTTCGCCGGCCACGCCGGGCTTGTCCTTCAAGGACTCCATGATCGTCAGGATCTCGCCGAACTTTCCCTTGTCGTTCAAGACCAGGTACAGATTGGCCAACTCGCCGAGCACGATGTAGTCGCTGCTGCCGTGAACGCTGCGGTGCTGCTCGAAGTACTTGACGGACTCACGGAGCTTCCCCATGAATTCGTCGATCTGTGCCTTGCTCGGCTTGGCGCCGGCCGCCGTCTGCAGGTCGGCGCCCCAGTTCTTGTAGACCGCGCCGAGGTTGAACAGCGCCGTCTGATACTTGTCGTCCTTCTCGCCGGCGATCGTGAGCACCTTCTTGAACTGGTCGATGGCGCCGCTGAAATCATGCATGTTCACCAGCAACGTGCCGTAGTTGATATAGAGCGAGGGCTCGGTCGGGTTCTGCTTGATGCTCGCCTCGAAGGAGCGCTTCGCCTCGTCGGTGCGGTTCGTGCGGCTGTAGATGTCGGCAATCAACTGCCCCACCTTCTCCTGCTGGGGATCGAAGCGCTCGACGAACTGCAGTTGCTTCAACGCCTCGTCGTACTGGTTCTTGTCCTTCTCCCCGGCGACATAGGCATCGACACCCAGCATGTAGAACGGACCGCTCCGCAGCGGGAACGGCGCCTCCAGGATGAAGTCCGGTTGCTTCGAGCCGGTCGTGAATTGCCACCCCTCCACCTTCCCTTCATCGGTGAAGTGCACGTACAGATCCTTGTCCTTGTAGAAGTTGAAGAGCGGCTCGGTCGGCTTCTCGGTGCGCGTGGCCTTGCCGAGCTTGGCGACCACCTGATCGCGCGTCATGCCGAGCATGAGCCCCATGCCGATCCCCTTCTCTGCGGTCGACCGCACGAGCGAGGTGTACTCCCGGTTCGTGCGCGACTCGTTGTCCTTGTCCTTCATCGCGTTGTAGATCGACGCCTTCAGGTTGATGTTGTCGGCGTAATCCGGGCGGAGCTCGATCGCATGGTTGAGGGTCTCGATGGCCTCGGAGTACTTGGCCTGGCCATAGAGATCGTACGCACGGTTGTACAGCGCCAGCCAGGCGTTGTACTGTTCACCGAAGACGGTCTCGCGCTGATCCGGCTTCAGAGCGGGCTCGGTGGCGGCGAGCGCCTTGTCGTAGGCCTCGTTCATCTCCTTGAACCGCTTCATTTCCTTGTAGGTCGCGCCGAGCAGATACCACGCCTCACCGTTTTGTGGGCGCGCCTGCACTTCCTTGCGGAGGTTCGCTTCGGCCTTTGCATAGTCCTTCTGTTGCAACGCCACCTTCGCAGTGGTCATCTCGGTGGAGGCGCAGTCAAAGCCGCTCAGCGCCAGGAACAGCGTGGCAGCACAGAGAGCAAGGAGCGTGGTTCTCATACGCGGGATCGCTTAGGTTGAATCGTCTGGGGTTGACTGGATCCGAATTGCGGGATTCCGTATCAAGCTACACGCAACGGTGCCCATTGATACATGGAAAGGCGGGAAACCTACACAAAAGCCCAAGCTCCCACAAACGACCGCGAGGCAAAGACAACGGCAACCTCGCCACGTCATCGATCGATAACGCCCCGGACGCTCCGAGCGCCGATGCCGCCAATCCCGGCCTCGACACGGGGTTGCCGCGCCGCACACGGATTGAATCGTTACGCGTGATTACAGGGTCTTTTCGTAGTTTTGGCATTCTCGATCAAAAACTTCACGTCGCTTGGACATCCCATGCCGTTTACAAACGAACGACATTCGCCGGCGAAGCTGGCGGCGATCGCAAACGAGATCCGGCGCGATATCATTCGCGCGTTGGTG
>CAZJYH010000898.1:0-226 GCA_964549365.1 uncultured Alphaproteobacteria bacterium | reverse complement strand
CCGGCCATTCCGGCGGCCCGCTCGGATCGGCCGACATCTTCGCCGTGCTCTACATGGGCGGCGTGATGAACCACGATCCGCACAACCCCTCCATGCCGAACCGCGACCGCTTCGTGCTGTCGGCCGGGCACATGTGCCCCGTGCTGTACGCGACGCTCGCCAACGCCGGGTTCATCCCGAAGTCTGAGCTGATGACGCTGCGCACGTTCGGCAGCCGGCTGCAGGG
>CAZJYH010000897.1:0-2070 GCA_964549365.1 uncultured Alphaproteobacteria bacterium | reverse complement strand
TTACCCCAATACAGGATTCAACTTCCTGTACAATGCATACGCAGTCTGCCATCATTCCACTTGCCGTTCTGTTTGCGGCGCTGCTCTCCGGCTGTGCTACAATTCTGAAGAACCCGCGCGAGCGTGTCCCGATCGTTGGTCCGGACGATGTTCTCGTTGCCACGGTCGACTCCATGTCGGTTCCGATCTTCCTCGACAAGAGCAATCGGCGCTATGTCGAGTTGTCGGCCATGAAGGACGCTCACCTTATCGTCACCGGCGGCGGACGTCGCGACACGGTGCTGCTGGAAGCAAGCCCCAGCGCGGGCTACGCGGCGGTGGATGCCGTTGCGTTGTTCGTCGGCCTGGCGGTCGACGGCGCAACGGGCGCCTGGAACTCCTTCAACGATCAGGGCATCACGCACCTCAATGACTCGATCGCCAAACGCGTCGGCCGCACCGAAGGGTGGCAGGCCGTCTCTGCGTCGGCTCTGAATCCGGCCGAAGGGAACAGGAAGTTCGGGCTGTCGGCCGGGCTCTTCGTCAATCACCTGAATCTGCCGACGGTGATGGGGTTCTTCTCGTTGCCGTCGCCGGTATCGGGATTCGGCGGCCAGCTCGCGCTGCGTGTGGCGCCCGGGGTCGAGATCTGCGCTTCCGCCGACGTTGCGCACGGCTCCACCTACACCGTGGAATCGGGTGCCGGGGTCTTTCCGACCGCGGGGTACGGCGGCCTGCAGACGCAGACGTTTCACGGCGTTGTGCGCATGAACATCAGCCGCTCGGGAAGTGAGTCGGAGAGAGTGTGGAGGCTCATGTTCGGCGGCGGCATGACGCGATGCGAGGCGAGTTACGGGCACGAAGTCACGGGCGTTCTCGACAACCTCGCCGGCCGCGGAAGGCTGCCCACCGCCGCCGTCGGCGTCGGATACCAAAAGGGCCTCCACGTGTTCGAGGCGCGGGCGATGCTCGGGTTGAGCGCCGTCGCGATGCGCTCGGCGAGCGATCAGACGTTCTTCAAACGCGACGAGGTGATCACCAACGCCCGCATTTTCATGATCACCTTCCGGAGCGGCCTGCACATCGGTACCTGATGTGGCCTCGGGGACGATCGGGGCGTCGGGCGCGTTTAGGCCTCGCGCCCGGCGTTCAGGTTCGGCCGGACCCGTCTTCGCACCCATTGCGACATCGGGGGGCGGCTTACAATTGATGACATCCTTCGGCTGCAACAAACGCGGGGCTCGCCTCGAATACGGCGCCGCTTGACACGGATAGGAGATCGCCCGGCGCGTGAAACGCACGCGATAGCGGTCTTACACGAGCCAGACCTCCGGCGGGTCCCGAGCCATCGGGATGGGAGGGGAGCTCAGCGATGTACGATCTGTTCTGGAGCTGCCTGATCGGCGGCGTATTGTTCGCTCTGGTCACACTGCTCGGCGGCGGGCGGTTTCACCGGGGGCATGTCGGCCACCACGCGCTTCGATTCCGCGGCGCACGATTTCTGAACCCGACCACCGTGGTGGGTGCGGTCACGGCGTTCGGCGGGGCGGGGATTCTGCTCTCCCGCTACACCGTCCTCGTCGGTCCGTTGCTCATCGCTGCGGCCGTGGCGATCGCGCTCGCTGCCTCGGTGGCGGTTCACTTCGGATACGTGCTGCCGGCCGAGCGCGCCGAAACCTCGCTCGCCTTTTCGGTGACCGCGTACGTCGGGCGCACCGGCACGGTCACCGTGGCGATCCCGACGAACGGGCACGGCGAGGCGATGGTGCGCATGGGGGCCGGGAACACCTGCCGCACGGCGACCGGCGTCGGCAACGAGGCGATTCCGACCGGCGCGGCCGTGGTGGTGGTGGAAGTACAGAACGGGGTGCTGATCGTGGCCCCGTTGGAGATATCGTAACAACGTTCATTGACAACAGAGGAGAATGAAGCCATGACGGATGTAATCATCATACCGGGATTGGTGGTGGGCGTGATCGTCATCCTGGCGATGGCGTTCGCCGCGCGCTACCGCACGGTTGGGCCGGACTACGCCATGATCGTCACCGGCGCGGGCCTCGGCCACCGGAACGTGGTGGCCGACGCGGCCGG
>CAZJYH010000896.1:0-2077 GCA_964549365.1 uncultured Alphaproteobacteria bacterium | reverse complement strand
TGAGCGCGTCGAGCCCCGCGCCCCCCCACTCGGGCGCCACCATCATGCCCATGAAACCCAGCTCCCCCAGCTTCGCGACCGCCTCGGCGGGAAATTCACCTTTGATGTCGCGCTCGATGGCCGTAGGCGCTACTTCGTTCTGAGCAAACTCGCGCGCGGTGTCGCGAATCATCTCATGTGTCTCGGTCAATTCAAGCTGCAGCATCGTTCGCTTCCCGTGATTTGGTTGTTGGGTTGTTCAAAAGAAGATCACAAAAGTACGTAAACCCGACGTTTCAATGTCAGCCCGCACACCTTGCAACCGATGGCCGCCCCCCATCCGCTGCCACCTCGACGGAACCCCACGCCGTCGCGTCCGACCCGGTGGAACACGCAGACGGTCGCACGGTTCCGACGGGGCAACCATCCGGACTTGACTTCACCCCACAGGATTGTGCATTATTGCCGTGAGCATGTGAACACCACCGTGCTTTCGAGAAGATCCGAAGAGTAGATCGTGGCGGCGATTCCGGTTATATTGGCCGCGCCTTTGTCCCGGTGTGTCCGCGGGACCGGGCCGGGCATCCGGATGCGCGTTCCGGCCCTCGCGGGGCGGTATCCGGGAGATCGGCAATGCTTCGCCGTGCCCGGTTGCCATGAAACGGTCCGTTTGTTCGTCATAGGTGCAAGGCGTCCGCAATCTTCACGCAATCACTGCCGTACGGCCGGGCCGAGGATCTCATGAGCGTCACGCGGAGTGCGTGGTGAACACAGGAGCGCGCAGAGAACAGGGGCGGAACCCAGCCCGCGAGAGTGCGAGCGGGATGCGCCGAGTGTATGCAAACATTCCCCCCATGCTATCGATGGGCGCGTTCATGTGTTCAACGATTGGAACGGGACCGATGCGGCAGCCTCCAGGAATACCGGCACGATGACGCACGGGCAACGAGTGGGAGGTTACGGCGGCGCGCGGCGGAGTCTTCCTGATAGGCGGCCGTCGAGCGACATTCTTCCATCTCACAGGGTCAGTCACATATGGCATGGCACGATAATTGACATACAGATGAGGAGCTGAAACCGATCTGACGGAAGCGTGTATATCTTGCAGCATTGACGGAAGCGGCTCGCGGAGCGGAGGATGTGACCGGCAACCTCGAAGGTTTCGGTCGGCGAAGGCAGGGCCCATTCGGGGCGATCGCGGCGCTACGAGCAAACCGACGCTGAAGAAACGGAATGTCGTGGGCACGTCGAGGAATGAACGGATGTTGAGCAACGCACAGGCAGGAGACGACCCGACGCGCTGATGCACCGGACCACACGCGGGATGCCGCGGGTGGCAGATTGTCATGACAGCGACAAGTTGAGCGACGCATTCACACTAGTGCCCCGTAGCCAGCAGGAACGTGGAACGGGGGCGAAGGAATAATCTGATGGAAGGCAATTTTTCCAATCGCGTGCAGGATGTGATCCGGTTGAGCCGTGAAGAAGCGCTCCGGCTGGGCCACGATTACATCGGCACGGAGCACCTCCTCCTGGGAATCATCCGTGAGGGGGAAGGGATCGCCGTGAAGATCCTCCGCAACCTCGGCGGCGATCTTTTCAAGATCAAGAAGGCGATCGAGGATACCGTCCGCGCCACGGGCGGCACCTTGACCATCGGCAATATCCCCCTGACGAAGCAGGCCGAGAAGGTCCTCAAGATCACGTATCTCGAGGCCAAGCTGTATAAAAACGACGTGATCGGCACGGAGCATCTGCTGCTGTCGTTGCTGCGCGATGACGACAACATCGCCGCGCAGATCCTCTCCCAGTTCGGCATCACGTACGACGCCGTTCGTGGCGAGTTGGAGAACATCCATTCAGGCAAGCCCTCGGCTCCCTCCGGCGGGGGGGGCGGCGGCGCGGCACAGGGCGCAACCTCCCGCACCCGCGAACGCCAGGAGCGCGTGAAGACTCCGGTGCTGGACAACTTCGGCCGCGACCTGACCAAGCTCGCATCGGAGGACAAGCTGGATCCGGTGATCGGGCGCGAGCGGGAGATCGAGCGCGTGGCGCAGATCCTTTCGCGCCGCAAGAAGAACAACCCGGTGCTGATCGG
>CAZJYH010000895.1:0-2088 GCA_964549365.1 uncultured Alphaproteobacteria bacterium | reverse complement strand
AGCCGAACGCGATGTTCTGATCGAACGTGCCGACCGTGTAGACGTTGCCGAGCGTGTCTAGAGCGGCACCTCCCACCACATCGTTGCTCGATCCGTTTCCTTCGCGGACCCACTGCCAGCTTTGCGCCGAAAGGGGCGCGGCAAATGCCAGAAGGGTGAAGATGGTCGCGGCGATTGCCGCAAACAATCGGTTGCGAGATGGCATTACAATGTATCCTCTATCTGTTTGAAGACCGGATCGAGTAGGCACATGCCTACGCAGCACGCACACGGGAACGCGGGCCGGGACCTGCGCGGGTTGGAAAACGGTCAATATAGCGCTCCTTGGCCGACGCGGAAACCCCAACGGCCAGGTTTGCGCCGCCATGTACAAATCTTATCGCCCTTGCATATCGGCATACAAGGGAAAAACCGACGGCCGTTCGACGTCGGCACACGCGGCATCACCATCGTCACGCGGCGCCGCGCGCTATCGCTTGATGACCTTCTGAATCCATTCGGCACCGGCCGCCTCCACGTGCACGACATACGTGCCCGCCGGATTTGCGCGGATATCCACCACACGCCGATAGGTTCCGGCTTCCACGCGGTCGGCAGCCTCCGTAACGGGAAGACCCAGAAGGTTCAGGACGGTCAGTCGCACGGTCGCCGAGCGAGGCATCGGGAAGGATATCGTGAAGAGCCCGTCGCTCGGATGCGGATAAAGTTGGAGGCCGGCGATCGCGCGCCGGTCCGCCACGCTCGATGTGAAGACTTCCGGATCGGAGGTCGCGAAGCAGCCGTCGGTGTTCATCACCCTTACAGTGTAGATCCCGGGCTCGGCAACCAGGTAACGTTGCGCGGTGGCCCCCGGTATCGGCTGATCGTTGCGCAGCCACTGGTAGGTATCCCCCGTGCTCGACTCCAGCAACTGCCCGGTGCGCACCACCGTCGGCTTCGGCGGCGATGGGACCGTCGTGACGGTCACCGAGTCCGACGTTCCGACGCATCCGGCCTCGTTGAAGACGATCACGGCATACTTGCCCGGTTCGCTTATGCTCACCGTGCGTGTGACGGCGCCGTTCGACCACTGATATGCAGTGAACCCCTCCCCCCCATCGAGCGTCACGGTGCCCCCGCTGCAAAGTTTGACGTTCGGCCCCGGCACGATCACCGGATTCAACGGACCGTGTATCACGAGATCCACACCGTTGTCGATCCCCGTGATCGGCGGACTGCTGGAGACGACACGGATGCGATAGCGCCGGCCGGTTGGGAGCACGTCGGGGATCCTGGCGGTGAGCGTGCTGCCGTTGGTGCCGGCGAGCGATCCGATCGCCACCGGTGAGGCGAACGAGCCCGCCGTGTCGGAGAGCTGTGCGGTGAACACGTTGTCCGATGCGAACACACCGGTAACGCCGTACGGCACCGGGAAGTTTGTGCCGGCGCAGAACGGGCTGCCGAGCACCTCCCCCACGCTGATGGTGGCCGTGGCGCCGAGGCGCCCGACGAACAGATCGGAATCGCCCACGCTCACGAGCGCGCTGTCGCCGAAGGCGGCGGTTGCGGTGAACGTTCCCCCGACGTAAACCTCGCCGGCTGCGTCGACGCCGACGCCGTGGGCCTCATCGGGCCCGGCGCCCCCGGCCCCGCGCGCCCAGGAGAAGGTTCCGCCGGCATCGGCACGAGCAGCCAGCACGTCCACCAACGAGGCGCCGCGCGCCGCGATCACCCCGGCACCGCCGAACGATGCGGAGTCGGTGAAGGAACCCACCACGTACGGGTTGCCCGCATTGTCGAGCGCAAGCGCCGACGCGCGATCGGCTCCTCCTCCGCCGCCACGCAAAGCCCACCCCACCGCGAATGCGCCGTCCGTGCGCGCAAGGAACAGATCGTCTCCGCCACCGCTCGTGAGGATCACCCCCCCGAACGGGACCGTTCCGCTGAATGCCCCGGCGAGGAACACCCGGCCGCGGGCATCGCAGGCGACCGCGGTGCCGACGTCGTCACCCCCGCTGCCGAAACGGGCCGCCGCCGCCGGAACGCCGTCGTTCTCGATCTTCGCCGCGAAGATGTCCGAGCCGCCCCCCGACTGCAGGGCCACGCCCC
>CAZJYH010000894.1:533-2101 GCA_964549365.1 uncultured Alphaproteobacteria bacterium | reverse complement strand
GTAACCTGCTCCTAGCACCAAGCACCAAGCTCCAAGCACCAAGCAAAACCCACAAAACAAAAGAGACCAGGCACACGGGAAGATATGCCTGGTCCCGGAATTGGAACGGAGGTCACCGGATCAATGACCGGCGCCGGCCGGCTCGAGCTTGCGCTTCACCTCCACCGACTTGAACGCTTCGATCACATCACCTTCCTTGACATCGTTCATGTTGTCGAGCGTGATGCCGCACTCGAAGCCCTGCTCAACCTCGCGGACGTCCTCCTTCAGGCGCCGGAGCGATGCGATGCCGCCGGTATACACCTCGAGCCCGTCGCGAAGCAACCGGATCCGGTCGTTACGCGTGATCTTGCCGTCCTGCACGTAGCAGCCCGCCACCACGCCGATCTTGGAGATCTTGAAGATCTCGCGCACCTCCACCGTGCCGGTGATGATCTCCTTGTACTCCGGCTTCAGCATCCCCTCGAGCGCAAGGCGGATCTCGTTGACCGCGTCGTAGATGATCTGGTACGACCGGATGTCCACGCCCTCACGCTCGGCCAGCTTGCGCGCCTTCAGGTTCGGACGCACATGGAAGCCGACGATGATCGCGTTCGATGCCGTCGCAAGCAGCACGTCCGATTCGGAAATGGCGCCCACGGACTTCATGATCACCGACACCTGCACCTCCGGGGTCGAAAGGCGCTGCAGCGAGTCGGCGAGAGCTTCCACCGATCCGTCCACGTCGCCCTTGATGATCAGCGGCAGGTGCTGAATGCCTCCCTGCGCGATCTGTGCGGAGATCTCGTCCAGCGTGATGTGACGCACGCCCTTGAAGTCCTGCTCGCGCCGCAACTGCTGCCGGCGCGCGGCGATCTCGCGCACGTCGCGCTCATTGTCGAGCACCACGAGCACATCGCCGGCGGTCGGCGTGCCGCTGAAGCCCAGCACCTGCGCGGGCTCCGAGGGTCCGGCCTTGTGGATCCGATGGCCGCGCTCGTCCAGCAGCGCGCGGATGCGCCCGGCGTACTGGCCCGCAACGAAGTTGTCGCCGACCTGCAGCGTCCCCTTCTGAACCAGAACGGTGGCAACAACGCCCTTGCCGCGGTCCAGCTCCCACTCGATCACGACGCCGCGCGCATGACGCTCCGGGTTGGCCTTCAGATCCAGAATCTCGGCCTCCAACAGGATCTTCTCGAGCAGCTTGTCGACCCCCGTCCCCTTCTTCGCGGAGATCTCCACGCACTGGAACTTGCCGCCCCACTCCTCCACCAGCACGCCGCGGTCGGCCAACTGCTGGCGGATCCTCTCGGCGTTGGCCTCCGGCTTGTCCACCTTGTTGATGGCGATCACCATCGGGACGCCGGCGGCCTGCGCGTGCGAGATCGCCTCGACCGTCTGCGGCATCACCGAGTCGTCGGCGGCCACGATCAGCACCACGATGTCGGTCACCTGCGCGCCGCGGGCGCGCATGGCGGTGAACGCCTCGTGGCCCGGCGTGTCGAGGAAGGTGATGCTTCGGCCGTCGCCGACCTTCACCGAGTATGCACCGATATGCTGCGTGATGCCGCCGGCCTCACCGGCCACCA
>CAZJYH010000894.1:0-523 GCA_964549365.1 uncultured Alphaproteobacteria bacterium | reverse complement strand
GACATAATCCAGCAACGACGTCTTGCCGTGATCCACGTGGCCCATGATCGTCACGATCGGGGCGCGCTGCTTGAGCGTCTCCGGATCATCCTCCGTATCGGCGAGAAGATCCTCCTCCAGCTCCTGCTGAAACTCGACCGTGTAGCCGAACTCGTCGGCCACCAGCTGAATGGTGTCGCGGTCGATGCGCTGATTGATCGAGACCATCATGCCGAGCGCGATGCACTGGCGGATAACCTCCGCAACCTCCACGTTCATCAGGTTGGCCAGCTCGGCGACCGTCAGGAACTCCGTCACCTGCAGCGTCATCGCCTGAGCGTCCTGCTCCTGGCGCATCCGCTGTGCACGCTCCTCGCGCATCTCGCGCTTCATGCGGCTGCGCTTCTGGCGCGACGAGCCCGAGGCGTCGTCCATCGCCGAAAGCGTCTGGCGGATCGCCTTCGAAACCTCTTCCTGGCTCACCGTCTGCTTGCTGCCGCGGCTGCGCATCTTCTTCTTGCCGAGCTTCTCGGCGGCGGCCGAA
>CAZJYH010000893.1:920-2102 GCA_964549365.1 uncultured Alphaproteobacteria bacterium | reverse complement strand
CTGCGGCCGTTGAAGATCCATTTGATGGTCTTCCTCACCGGCAACGCCACCCGCATACATCATCGCCGCCGGAGCGAACCGCATGTAATCCCCTCCCCAAAGCACAGCCCATGGCCTCCGAGAGCCGTACGGCCTTCACTCGCGCATCCTCGAACGCCTCGGCAAGTGCTGCGGTCCGTACGCCGTCGAAGGGCTCGAACTCCGGCTGCCGCATGACAATCGTGACAGCACGGCGTTCCTTGTGGAGAACTTCCAGGCTATCGAGCGCCCGGCTGAGCCGTCCGAAATCCTCGACGTTGAGGATGATCTTCCTGGCGGCATTCTGCCCGACCTGTTTCTTCCAATACCACGGTCGACGCATGTCCTGCCCGCCTTCATAAATCTCATCGTCGCCGAGGCCGGCCTCCTTCAGAAGCACGACGGCCTCGTCACGGAGTATCGCGATATCCCGATAGGCCGTCTCGTCTTTCGCCGCACGCACCTCGAGCACAATCTCCGCGACAAATCGCGCGGCCGACTCCGTGTACTGTGATTCTCCCGTCACTTCGATATACCGTTCCATTTGCATGTCCGATGTAGGGCAATATTATCCCGCTGTTGAAATATCGTAACGCACATCGATTGCGCCATAGACCATGCGATGTCACTCCGAACACAGTGGAACGTGTCGGCGACACGGACCTTGCAGGGACGAGATTCCTCGCCGGTCGCTCCGCTCATGACGTCGGAATGACATGCCCGGGGTAATGCAAATGGAACGATTCACCTTCGTTATGAGCGAGCCGCCGGCAACAACCACTCGCATTGCCGAATCGCGTCCAGCACCACGCGCGCGATCCCCAGCCGCTCGATCTCTGCGAGGGTCCGTTTCGATTCGCTCCGCTCGTCGATTCGGGATGGACGTCCCTGCGGAAAAAGCTCCGCACGGGCCTCAACTCGAATATTCGGGACATCGGCGACATCGAAGATCTCGGAAAATCCAAAGCTGATCGTGATGCGAGCCGTTTCCGAGCCGACGCTCCATTCCTTCAGGAACGAATAGCTCCAACTGAGATAGCTGTTCTTGTAATGATAGGTCCGAGCGGAGCCATCCCGCACGCGCACCCCGGCGCCACGGAGTTCCGTTTCGGCCACCGTCAGAAGCACATCGAGCATGGTCTCGATGCGACGAAATTCCTGCTC
>CAZJYH010000893.1:0-910 GCA_964549365.1 uncultured Alphaproteobacteria bacterium | reverse complement strand
GTACACGATTGTCCTCCACGCGGCGGCCACCACATCGAAGCGGCTACTTCATTATGAAACCACGGATGCACGCGACTCGACACACAGATGGGCCAACGGCGTCCGACGCAGCAACTCGATGACGTGTGCTCGCGCCGCCGCCATGTCCTCCCCGCGTTCGATAAAGAGAAGCTCATCCGTAGTGAGCGGAGTCATCACGGCCATTTTCACCGGACCGTACGGAGTCTCGAACTTCCCGGGAATTCCGATCGCCGGGAATCCGATGACGACGCCGGTGCGCTCCTCCTCGTTGCGAAAACCGTCGGGACCGAACTTCGCCGGCAGCATCATCGACAGCGTAGAATAGCGCTCGAGCAAGGCCGCCACCGCACCGTGATCGGCCACGTTCATTGCAACCTGGTACAGCAGATCGAATGGCCAGGAGCGAGCGATCGTATGGAGCGTGCCCATTGCCTCGGATATCGGAACCTCGGCGCATAGTTCGAGGCCGAACCCGAGCGGTCGAGGTCCCGCTTCGAACGGATCGGACAGGCCGTCGCTCGCTATGATGACGGAGTCGGGCCGGCGAATCACGCACCACGCCTGCCGCAATGACGGCCACGCAGGTGCGCCGGTGAACGCCGGGTTCACGATGTGGGCGATCACATCGGGTTCGACACTCCCCAGTGTCGCGTAGAATTCGGCGCGCGCCGCATATGTCGCCCGCGTCATGGCATCGAATTCACGCCGATATTTCGATTGCGATTCGGAGCGCCGCCCTCCGGCGAACCTGCCGCGCAAATTGTCGAGAAATTTCATGGGAAGGCTCCCGGAATATGCGGAGCAAACAGGGCATACTCCGCGAGGAATGAGGCGATCGCACGATCGACCGCCGCGGGGTCTCCAGCCCCATGCCGCGCTCGATCCAGAT
>CAZJYH010000892.1:0-2105 GCA_964549365.1 uncultured Alphaproteobacteria bacterium | reverse complement strand
GGCACGGGTCCGCGATCAGGCCCGAAGATAGGCCGGCCGCTCGCTCCAACTGGTCGGCCCCGATCATGATCCTTCGGGCGAGCTCAAGCGTCCTCACACGCAGGGGCTGGATGTTGACGTCCTCCGTACCGAGAATGTCATCGAGCCAAGGCCCCTGCTGCTGTGTTGCCTTCGTGCAGATCTCGACGTCTCGCCAAAAACACACCGGGCGGAACTCGGGCAGGCGGTCCAGTTCTCGCGCTATGCCGGCCTGCACACAATTTGACACAAAGCTGGTAAGGACAAAATCGGCCCAGCGGTGATACAAGGCAGCAACCGGAACCTCGAGGGTTTCCACAGCACCGGGAAATTCCCGAAGATTTCTTTGAACGGCGGCCACGTCAATACGCAACGTTTTCTCGTGATCTAACCAAGCGAGGCGCTCATCGCGACTTGCCGCCTCGGCGATCAGTGCAGTCTGGATGACTGTGTCGGACATACTTGCCGCCATGGCAAGCGAGGCGTCTCGACTGCGGCGGTGAGGCTCAAAGCACAGCGTGGCCAGCAACTCGAATTCGCGCGCGTCCAGCGAAGACCCGTCGAATTCTCTTGGTGCAATAGAAAGACCACGGCTCAGGCCCGGGCTCCTGGCCAGATAACCTTTGCGCTCAAGGGTGCAGACCATTCGATGGGCTCCCGACGGGCTTCCGAGACCGCAGGCCTCGGCGAGCTCGCGGCCCGAGGGCGGATAGTGATGCTCTCGACTGAAGCGCTCGATTTCCTGCAGCACTTCGAGCTGACGCGCTGTCAGCGGCAAATGTCGCGATCTGCGGTTCCGTTCGTCGAGTTCCCCGGCGCCGGATTGAGAGTGTTCGGATGTTGTTTCCACGTCAGTCGCTCCCGTCGGGCCCTGTGGAAACGAGATCATAGCCTTCGAGTCTGTGCGGATGTCAATAATTCTCGGGTCGAGCGGGCTTTTTGGAAGTCTCTCTCACACAGTCGATCCGGACATGTCCCGCCGATCAAAATGATGTGTACGGATGCTCACTATTGACTGCCGAGTTCGCGAACAGATTCACTTATGCGTCGGTCGGTACACGATCGTCAGTACTAGCGTGATCGTCGCGATCTAATCGACTCGTTCGAAGGCAGGGGAGACGATGATGGGCGACGTCGCGGGGCGGCCAGCAACGGGATGCCGAAGCAGATGTTCCGTCATGTGCGCGAGCACCGTCCTCGCCAATGGATAGTTGCACGCGAGGGGTTCGGTTCGTCACCCGATACGGGGATGCCAAACGGGTTGCGCGGAAGGTCGGAACAGGCGCCTCCGCGCTGGTCGATCCCAATCCCGGGCCCGCCGATCGCCTGATCCAAAACGAGCGAGACGTGTATCTCGTGCCGGGCAAGAAAACGGCGGACCGCACGATCGACGAATCGAGCGTGGAGCCTCGTTCGGATGTCGGGATTGAATCCGGATACGGCAATCTGCAAATCCGTTGGGGATCGCGCAAGTCATGCGATCGAACGGAGACCGCATGAGTATTCCGCATACACAACGGGTGATTGCGATGAAGGTTCACGGGGAGGCTCCCACCTTCGATGACAGAAGGGTGGGCACTCCGGGCGAAGGTGAAGTGCTCGTGAAAGTCAATGCCTGCAGCATCAACTTTCACGACACGATGAACCTCGCAGGGCTGATACCGGGTGCATTGCCGCGCATTCCAATCAGCGACGGCGCCGGTGAGGTTGTGGCCATCGGTCCTCGCGTCGATAGCTTCGCGGTAGGAGATCGCGTCATTGGGGCATTCCACCCAGAATGGTTAGACGGACCCGCGGTCGCGGAAACACGAGCCGAGGTGCCGGGCGACACCGGAGACGGCTGGCTCCAGCAGTATCGAGTCGCACCGGTCACCGGACTAGTCGCTACCCCCGCCCATCTCACTGACATCGAAGCGGCCACGTTGCCTTGCGCGGGCGTGACGGCCTGGAGCGCATTGAGGGAAGCCAACATCGGCCCGGGCGACTTCGTCGTCGCAATGGGAACCGGTGGAGTGTCATTGTTCGCGGTGCAGTTCGCCAAAGCGCTTGGCGCGACTGTAATCCTGACTTCATCCTCAGATGAAAAA
>CAZJYH010000891.1:0-2116 GCA_964549365.1 uncultured Alphaproteobacteria bacterium | reverse complement strand
TATTCATACCAATCACAATTCACAGGAGCCATTATGTGGTTTCGTAGGTTGCTTACCGTAGCCATACTGGGCGCCCTTGCTGGTAGTATGGCCCGGGCCCAGCTTGCTCCTCAGATGAGCCAGCTGCCCTGGAATCGGTATATCGCGACTCGTATAGCGAACGCGTATACGCCGATTATCGGCCAGCTCGGGACAACAACGATTGCCGGCAGCCAGACCGCGAGCCAGAACCAAGTGTTCACGGTCGCGTTGCCGTTCAACTTCACCTTCATTGGATCCACATATTCGGCGGGGTATCTGCTGCGCGTCGGTTCCAACGGATACATCAGCTTCCAGAACACGAACACGAGCGGTGTGCCGGATCTCGCGCAGAACGCCGGAACGGTGATGATCTGCCCGTATTGGAGCGACATCCGTCCGTTGAACGTTCCGGAAGGCGGTGTCTTCTGGCGCGTCGACGGGGTTGCACCGAACCGTATCATGACGTTCGAGTGGCGCTGCCAGGGCGTTAACGCCCCGACGCGCAACCCGGCGCAGTTCCAGGCCAAGCTGTTTGAGGGGAGCAACAAGATCGAGTTCCACTATAGCGGCAACTCGATCGATCGCTCCCAGACGATCCCGACCAACGGCGCGATCATCGGTCTGAAGAACTCGGGCTACCCGACCTTCCCGTTCCCGCCTTCCGGTAACGATGCCGAGAAGTTCCTGATCTGCCCCGATCCCGCGAACAGTCCGGATACGGTGGCGTTCACGCGTACCCGCTTCTCGCAGGTGGCGCCGTGGGTCTGGGCGCCCTGGTTTACCCAGAGCGTTCCCGAGACCTACGCCAACTGGCCGAATGACGCCGGTTTCCCGAACACGGTCTCGCGCTTCTTTGCGTATTCGTTCCCGACACAGGGCGGCAACCGGATCGGTTATCGCTTCACGTCGGTGGATAACGACGTCGGCGGCGACTCGCTGCAGTACACCGTTGCCAACACCGGCAACGTGTATCCGCAGGGTGGTGCGTTCCAGCTGACCGGTCGCTTCCGCAACCTCGGCATCAATGCCCAGACGAACGTCCCGGTGCGTCTCGACGTGTATCGCACGGGTGGTGCGGTCCCGACGCTCCTGCAGTCGTTCACCGGAACGGCGTTCCCGGTGTCGACCCCGCAGAACGGCACCTCGTCGATCACGTTCGGCATCGTCGGCCCCAGCGTCACCGGGTTGCCCGGCACGTACCTCATCAAGATGTACAGCAACATGACGTCGCCGGCCGATCAGGACCGTAGCAACGATACGCTCTTCTCGACCTTCTACGTTTCGTTCCAGAACGACGTGCGCGCCGCGCAGATCCTGGTTCCGGTGACCTATACCGTCACCAACCCGGTGGTCTACCCGGTGGGCGTCCCGGTTACTCCCGAAGTTCGCTTCCAGAACATCGGCGTGCAGCCGCAGACCAACGTCCGTTGCGGCTACGACGTGTATGACGGTGCAGGCATCCGCCAGGGCGGCGGCACGGGCCTCATCCGCGGTACGTGGAATCCGCTGGAACTCCGCGACGTGGTCTTCACCGGCAGCGATTGGACGCCGTCCAACCCCGGTGTGTACTACATCAAGGCATGGAGCGATCTGACGGGTGACGAGCAGCGGTCGAATGACACGATCATTCCGTACCCGTCGCTCGGCAAGCCGTTCCAGGTCTTGTACGAGATCGAGGTGGAAGCACGTTCTGCGGCCGTTACGCCGGGCACCCTTCCGAACCCGAACGGCGACTATCCGGATAATCGTCCGATCGATATCCGCGTTGCCTATAAGAACAACGGTATCATCGACGCAACCAACGTTCCGGCGCGCATCGAAGTGCGCAAGGGCGATTGCAACACCGGACAGCTGGTGCTCACGCGTAACCTGACGATCACGACCGTTCCGGGCGAGTCGTCGGGGAACGGTACGGTTGTTTCCTATCCCGCCGGATTCTTCATTCCGAACCTCGGGCCGGGTGTCTACTGCATCACGTCGATCATCAGCGATCCGCAGGATCCGCTGCATACGAACGATACCGCTCGGTGGAACTTCACCGTGAAGCCGCGCCTGTCGGGCACGATCTACGTCGGCACCGGCGAGCGCTTCAAGA
>CAZJYH010000890.1:0-2121 GCA_964549365.1 uncultured Alphaproteobacteria bacterium | reverse complement strand
GACGGCTCGGCCAAGCGTGAGTTCGGCCCCGCGACCGTGCAGATCGACGCGCCGGATAACGAACTGTTCGCCGGCATCCCGTCGCAGATGCTGGTGTGGATGAGCCACGGCGACTCGCTCACGAAGACGCCCGACGGATTTCGGGTGATCGCGCACAGTGAGAACGCACCGATCTGTGCGGTGGCCGATCCGGAGCGCCGCTTTTACGGCGTTCAGTTTCACCCGGAGGTACACCACACGACGTATGGCGTGGCGATCCTGCGCAACTTCGTCTTCAACATCTGCGGCGCGAAGGGCGGGTGGAACGCCCAGGCGTTCGTCGAAAACGCAAAACGCGAGATTCGAGAAAAAGTAGGGAACGGGCGCGTGATCTGCGCACTGTCCGGCGGTGTGGATTCCAGTGTGCTGGCGGTGCTGTTGCATGAAGCGCTCGGCGATCAGGTGCTGTGCATTCACATCGACAACGGGCTGATGCGCCAGGACGAATCGCGCCAGGTGGTCGGATTGTTTCGCGAGAAGTTCCATATCCCGTTGGACTTCGTCGATGCCGGCGATCTGTTCCTCGGTCGTCTTGCCGGCGTCACCGATCCGGAGAAGAAGCGAAAGATCATCGGCGCCACGTTCATCGAGGTGTTCGAGCAGGAGGCGAAGAGCTTCGAGGGAGCGGAGTGGCTGGCGCAGGGTACGCTGTACCCCGACGTTATCGAGTCCGTGTCGTTCAAGGGCCCTTCGGTGACGATCAAGTCGCATCACAACGTGGGCGGCCTTCCGGAGCGGATGAACATGAGGCTGATCGAGCCGTTCCGCGAACTCTTCAAGGACGAGGTTCGAGCGGTTGGGCGTGAGCTGGGATTGCCGGATGAGTTCATCGATCGCCACCCGTTCCCCGGGCCCGGTCTTGCCGTGCGCGTGCTGGGCGAGGTGACGAAGGAGCGATGCGATATCCTGCGCCAGGCCGACAGCATCTTCATCGAGGAGCTGCACGCCGCCGATCAGTATCGCGAGATCTGGCAGGCGTTCACGGTGTTGCTTCCGATATCGTCGGTGGGTGTCATGGGCGATGAGCGGACCTACGAAAATGTCTGCGCCGTGCGTGCGGTGACGAGTACCGACGGCATGACGGCGGACTGGGCGCGCGTCCCATACGATGTGCTTGCCCGCGTTTCCAACAGAATTATCAACGAGGTGCGCGGCATCAACCGCGTGGCATACGACATCAGCTCGAAGCCGCCTGCGACGATCGAGTGGGAGTAAGGCCAATTGTGTGGGGGCGAGCGTCGGTATCGGGAATGCCTCCCGACGCTCGAGCATCTGTTCCGACGCAATCATTGAACCAACTCATAAGGCTCGCATGAAGGTCACAATCCAGCGTTTCAAGGCCGACGGCTACACGGCCGACGCCACTGCGGTTTTCGTTCCGCAGAACAGTTCCGCTTTCACCGCGCGCAAGGCCATGGTCTGCTCGCATTGGAAGTCCGCCGAACATGCTTTCAACACCAAGGATTTCGTCGGCGCGAAGGACTCGGTCAGCTCCATGTATACCGACTCGAGCAAGTCGCCGCGGCTCATCCTCATCGGCCTTGGTGATGAGGCTGATTTCTCGCTGGAACGCCTGCGTCGTGCCGCCGCCGGTGCGGCACAGCGCGCGGCGGCGATGAAGTGCGAGCGGCTTGCCGTCATCCTCCCCGCGCTGCCGTGCGACGTAGCCGAGGCCGCGCAGGCGGTCGTTGAGGGCGCGGTGCTCTCGGTTTACTCGTTCGACAAGTACTTCACGGAGAACAAGCCGAACAAGCGCCTTGCGCGACTCGACATTCTGGTTGAGAACGGCGAGACCCTGGCCGCGGCCAAGAAGGGCGTTGCCGTCGGCGAGGCAATCGTCAACGGCGTGACGCTGGCTCGTGACCTTGCGAACGCCCCTTCGAACGAGATTTACCCCGAGTCGCTTGCGCAGCAGGCGATGGAGCTCTCGAAGTTGGGCGTGAAGGTGACGGTTCTGAACAAGAAGCAGATCGAGGGGCTGGGAATGGGCGGCCTGATCGCCGTCAACCAGGGGAGCGTGCGCCCTCCGTTTTTCGTGATCATGGAGTGGCACGGTGGCCGCAAGAGCACGACCCCGGTTGT
>CAZJYH010000889.1:0-2125 GCA_964549365.1 uncultured Alphaproteobacteria bacterium | reverse complement strand
GCGGGCACTTCGGCGCGGGGCTCGGCGTGGTGGAGCTTACCGTTGCGGCGCATTATGCGTTCAACACGCCCGACGACAAGATCATCATCGACACAGGCCATCAGGCCTATCCGCACAAGATCCTCACCGGTCGCAAGGAGCTGCTGCACACGATCCGCCGCAAGGGTGGGCTGAGCCCGTTCCTGAAGCGGAGCGAGAGCGAGTACGACGTTTTCGGCGCGGGGCATGCCACCACGTCGATCTCCGCCGCGCTCGGCGTTGCCACCGCGCGCGATCTTGCGGGCAAGAACTTCCATGTTGCGGCGATCATCGGCGACGGCGCGATGACCGGCGGCATGGCATACGAGGCGATGAACAACTGCGGGCTGCAGAACCGCCGCGTGATCGTGGTGTTGAACGACAACCGCATGTCGATCGCTCCGAACGTGTGGGCCATCAGCAACTACTTCACGCAGATCGCGCAGAGTCCGGTGGCACAGAAGCTGCGCGGCAAGGCCTGGGACCTCACCGGGGAGATGGGATCGTTCGGCGATCGCCTGCGCAAGATCGCGTCGCGCCTGGAAGGGGGCGTGCGCGCCGTCGTGACGCCGGGCATCCTGTCCGCGGCGCTCGGATCTCACTACCTCGGCCCGGAGCCCGGCCACCACGTGAACCAGCTGGTGGATCTCTTCAACTTCGCGAAGGGGATCGACGGGCCGGTGCTGCTGCACGTGACCACCGAGAAGGGGAAGGGCTTCGCGCCGGCCGAGGCCGATGCCGCGCAGCGTCTGCATGCGTTGGGCGGACCCACCGACAAGATCACCGGCAAGGCCATCTCCGTGCCGGCCACCGTCCCCCCGAAGAAGAAGATCCCGAAGTTCCAGAACGTCTTCGGCCAGGCGCTGGTGGACGTTGCCGGCCTGAACAAGCGTGTGGTGGGGATCACCGCCGCCATGCCCGACGGCACGAGTCTTGACCTGATGCAGAAGGCGTACCCTGACCGCTTCTTCGACGTCGGCATCGCCGAGGAGCACGCCGTCACGTTCGCCGCCGGCATGGCCACCGAGGGAGCCATCCCGGTGGTTGCCATCTACAGCACGTTCCTGCAGCGCGGCTTCGACCAGATCGTCCACGACTGCTCCATCCAGCATCTCCCCGTGGTCTTCGCGCTGGACCGTGCCGGCATCGCCGGCAACGACGGTCCCACGCACCACGGCGCGCTGGACCTGAGCTACCTGCGCATCATACAGGACATCGTGGTGATGGCGCCGAAGGACGAGCAGGAGCTGCGCGACATGCTCTACACCGCCGTTCAGTACGGCCGCGGGCCGATCGCGCTGCGCTATCCGCGCGGCGAGGGGTTCGGCGTGGAGCTGAAGGATACCTTCACCGAGCTTCCGATCGGCCGCGCCGAGCGCATGCGTTCCGGCCGCGACGTGGCGATCCTCGCCATCGGCGACATGGCCTGGCGTGCGATGGAGGCGGCCGAGCTGCTGGAGATCGAGGGAGTCTCCGCCGAGGTGATCAACGCCCGCTTCGTCAAGCCGCTCGACACCGAGATGATCGACGAGATCGGCGGTCGCTTCGGGAAGATCATCACGCTGGAGAACAACGTTGTTGCCGGCGGCTTCGGCAGCGCCGTGCTGGAATACCTGGCCACGCAGCCGTACCACGAGCACGTGGACGTGATGGTGCACGGCCTGCCGGCGAACACCTTTGTCGAGCATGGTGACTCCGACGAGCTGCTCGCCGATCTGGACCTGATGCCGGAGGGCATCGCGCGGGTCATAAAACGCTTCATCGGGCTCCCCCACGGGGTCGGCACGCTTGTGACAGTCTGAGATGCTTCTTGTGGAGCTTTGCCGCAGGATCGTATCTTTGTGGCTCTCTTGTCTCACAGGTGGTTGATCCCGTAGCTCAGCAGGTTAGAGCATCTGTCTTTTAAACAGAGGGTCCTCGGTTCGAGTCCGAGCGGGATCACAGTATGCCGCGATACTACATAAGTATCGCGGCTTTTTGTTGGGCGGAGGACAGGTTGCCGCAGGCAAAGGCTGTTGCAAGGTATAGTTTCCACTTCCAATGAAGATCAGAGGCCGGCTCGCAACGGCTTAATCTGTTCAGTGAGGCGTACTCGTACAACTTCGAG
>CAZJYH010000888.1:0-2129 GCA_964549365.1 uncultured Alphaproteobacteria bacterium | reverse complement strand
CGGCAAATCTGCAGGCCTCGCTCGGGAACGATTCGGAGGCGGTGCGACTGCTCGAACTGGTGATCGCACGATCACGTGCCGACGTTGGACTGCGCCACCGGACGATGCTTCGGCTCGGCGAAATCTACCAGCGCGCAGGTGCGGTCGACAAGGCGCGCGGAGCTTACGAGGAGATTGTGCGACGCTCCTGTGATGATGCATATGTGAACACGGCACGCGAACGACTAGCGGGATTGAAACACGAGTGACGGCGTACACCAACATACCCTCGGCCCTGTGCCGATTCGTTCAACTCTGCGCGGTGATCGTTGCGGTGGTTGCACTTGGGAGCGCGCCCGCTTACGCCCAGCACGGACGGAACACCGCGAAGCCGAAAGCGGCCGCCGCCGGCAAGAAAGGCGCCGCAGCAAAAAAGGGAAAGGCCGTGCAGGCCGCGAAGGGCAGCTCGAAGAAGAAGGACGCCGCCAAGAAGAACGCCAAGGGAAAAGGCCCGGACAAACGCGCCGACAAAGGGAAGAAGTCCAAGGGGAAGGGATCAGACAAGCGTGTGGCCGCGTCGAGCAAGTCGAAGAGTTCCGACCGACGCGCCGATAGTCGTAAGCAGAAGGCGCGCGAGGCGGCAGCGTCGAGCCGTGCACGGCGATCCGAAACACCGCGCCGTGCGGAGGAATCACGGCGTACCGAGCAGCCCGTGCGGCAGAACGCACCCGAGCGAACATCTCGCCCAACGCCGGCGGAGCGGCCGGTGGCGCAACGACCGGGTGGCGCCTCGGTCCCCGGCGTCGACAACGGCCCGGCCGATCTCGCGCAACAGACATACAACGGCCGTGGGGCGAACACGCCCGTCCGGTCGAAGCGGGCAATGCCCGCCATGCCGTCGCTGACCGCCGATCAGGTGGCGGCCGTCAGCGATGCCGGGCCCCGGCTGGAGAGCATGGCATTGCGTGAGTATCCGGGGGGCGATGATGTGAACGCCGGCGCCAAGCCGTTGCACGCCGAGGGGAGCATCGGCATCTACACGACGGCGCGCCTGCGTGCCGGTTACTTCGGAAATCCCTGGCCATACGACTATTCCGCGCATCTCGATCTATCCGGAAGCAACGGATTTGTCGACAACGGCGCCCGCAGCTCCATCGGCGTTGGAGCGCGCGGCGGCTACATCATCGGCAATCAATACGGGATCTTCAGCGGTGGTCACATGGGTGCCGGGGCGGACTATCGTCGCGATCGTTACCGCCGCTATGCGGTGCCCGGATCGCCGGAGCGGGCCGCCGACGCCTGGAGCGTGGAGGTCAGCGGGCGCAACAGCAACAGTGGGGTTGCATTCGAGCTCCAGGGGGCCTATCGGCAGCTTGCCCTGGCCGACAGCGCGACGACCGACGAGACCTCGCTGGACGGAGCCGGGAAGGTGCGCGCGGAGTGGGGAGGTCTGGCGCTGGGCGGCGAGGCCGATCTGCGGATCACCAATCTGGCGGGAACGTCGATCAGCTTCCTGCGATTGGAGGGGTATGCGCGTTATAAGCTGCCGCTGATCTCGCTGCGGGGCGGCATAGCGCTCGGCGTCGGGAAGAACATCGACGGGACGTCGGCCACGCGCCTGGCACCGCTTGCCGAGTTGAACCTGTACCCAATGCGTGGTCTCACGTTGGCGGCCGGTGTGCAGGGGGGAGTGTCGCAGACGACACTTGCCGACCTGCTGAAGCGGAACCCCTACGTTGAGCTCGCGCCGATGATCCATCATCAGCAGGAGAAGATCGGGTACAGAGGGGCGCTCCGGTTCGAGCGGTGGGAGTGGTTCGGTGCACGTATCTCGGTTGCCCACAGCTCATTCGACGACTTCGCGTACTTCGCGGACGCGGGCTCGGGATTGTTCGCCCCACGCTATGCGGCGGCGACCTCCACAACGATGGCAGGTGACTTCTTCCTGGAGTTGACGAGCCGCGACATGGTGGCACTGCAGGCCTCGATCGCGAACACGACGCTCGATTCAACCGGGGCGCAGGCACCATACGTTCCGAAGTTGGAGGGCGAGGCGATGTATGTGAAACGGCTCGCGAGCATACCCCTGACGGTCACCGGATCGCTCAAGTATGTCGGTGCGCGCAACGACGAGATGAACGCCGAATTGA
>CAZJYH010000887.1:0-2141 GCA_964549365.1 uncultured Alphaproteobacteria bacterium | reverse complement strand
GGACTGCTCCCCGACAGGGACCGGGGCCTCTCGGCCCGACGAAGCGTGAAGCATAAATAACGGGATGACGTGCTACAGATACGTGCGTCCACCGCCCTGATTCATCGGGACGACGGAGGCCGATTCGCCGGTGATCTCGGGCACGCTTCTCCGATCCTCGATTCCCGCCGTTCTCTTCCCTCGTTTTTCCCTCCTCGCTCCGTTCCTCACGGGCGCCTTCCTTCCGAGCGCAACGCAGAGCACCACAAGCGCGGCCGCTATCAACATGCCCGGATCGAGCCGTTCGCCGATGAAGAGTGCGGAGGCGGTCATCGTGAAGAACGGCTGCAGCAGCTGCGTCTGGCTTACCCGCGCCACGCCGCCGATCGCCAGCCCGTTGTACCACGCGATGAAGGCGAGGAACTGGCTGATGAGGCAGACGTAGCCGAAGCCGACCCATGCGCCGGGGGATGCAGCGAGGCCGTGACGCGCGACGGCGAACGCGGCGGGGACGACGGCAACCGGTGCGGCGATCAACAGCGCCCACGCGATCACCCGCATGCCCCCCAGCTCGCGCGCAAGGCGCCCTCCCTCGGCATAGCCGACGGCCGCGACAACCACGCCCGCCAGCAGGAGCAGGTCGCCGCGCTGCGGAGCCCCCGCCCCGGCCAGCGCGGTGAAGGCGATCACGATGCCGCTGCCGAGCCCGCTCGCCAGCCAGAACCGTCGCGATGGGCGCTCGCCGTTGCGCCACACCGATGCGAGCGCCGTGGCCAGCGGGATCAGCGCGATCACCACCGCGCCGTGCGAGGCCGACAGGCTCCGCATCGCGACCGCCGTGAGGGCGGGGAAGCCGAGCACCACCCCCGAGGCCACGATCATCAGCCCGCGCACTTGTCGGCGGTTGGGGAGCGCCGGGCGCTCGACGAGCAGCCATGCTCCCGCCGCGATCGCCGCGACAACCGCACGCCCGAAGCCGACGAGCGTTGCGTCCAGCTCCGCCACCGCGATCCGCGTTGCCGGGAGCGTGATGCTGAACCCGATCATCCCGATCACCCCGAGCGCCAGCCCCAGGCGGCCACGTCCGGTCAACGCTTCCATCGTCTCTCCTCCCGGCAGACGCCGTTCCGGGGCTCGGCATCCGGACCGTCGACGCGTACAACGCCATCCACCACGCACGCGACGGAGCGTTCGCTGATGCTCTCGAGCACGAACCCGTGGTGCCGCGCGTGATACCATTCTCCCGGGCGCAGCACCACATCGTTGTTGCTTCCGTCCTCGGTGATCCAGAGCAGACCCGCGATGCCGCGCACCGACAGATCCGTTCCATCAACGCCGCAATGCCGTACGCTCCCTTTCATCAGCTCGATCGTCCGCGAGCCGTGTGCCGTTCTCATCGTCTGTTCTCCCGACATGTTCATCGTGTGTCGACGCGATCTCCGATCGCAACGAATGCAACTTAACGGCCGCGAGGTGACCGGAACAGATTCAGAAACTTGGTGCATTGACCATATCAGTTTAGCTTTGTGCGATTGGAGACCGAGTCATCAGGAGACCGAGTCGACAAAGGAATGAGGAACACGGGAGAACGGACATGCATGATGTGTCGATCGATACGGAGATGATGCTCTACGAGCGCGTTGCGCAAACCGTGGCGCGGATGATCGAGGGGGGCGTGCTGCGTCCCGGTGAACGGGTTCCCTCGGTGCGCGCGCTCAGTCGGCAGCAGGGGGTGAGCATGTCGACGGCGTTCCAGGCGTATTTCCTGCTGGAGAACAAGGGATTGATCGAGGCGCGCCCGCGTTCGGGGTATTATGTGCGGGCCGCCTCGCGGGGCCTGGCGCCGGAGCCGAACGTCTCGAAGTCGGCGGCGGGGGCGCGCCGTGTCGGCGTGGAGGAGCTGGTGAGCCGGGTGTTCCGTGCGGCCGCCGATCCGGGCATCGTGCAGCTCGGCGCCGCGTGCCCCAGCCGGACGCTGCTTCCGGGGGCGCGTCTGAAATCCGCGATGATGAAGGCCCTGCGTTCCTCCGGCGACGCGTGGCTCGAATACTCGTTTCCGCCCGGGGATCTCGGCCTGCGCCGGCAGGTCGCGCGCCGCGCGCCGGAGTGGGGGGGGAGCCTGACGGCCGAGGATCTGGTGATCACCAGCGGCTGCGCCGAGG
>CAZJYH010000886.1:0-2145 GCA_964549365.1 uncultured Alphaproteobacteria bacterium | reverse complement strand
GACGGCCGCGTGGCCCAGCAGCGTGCTCATGGTGCGGTCGAAGGCGCTGGGCGACCCACCGCGCTGCACGTGGCCGAGGATCGTCACGCGCGTGTCCACGGAGAATCGCGCCTTGAAGTCATCGGCGAACTTCATCGCGTTCCCGTACTCGTCCCCCTCGCTGATGATGAAGATGTGCCGCTTCGGCTGCGTGAAGCGTTCCATGTAGGAGCAGAGCGCGTCGAAGTTGGTGGGCGTCTCGGGGATGGCGATGAACTCCGCGCCGGTCGCGATCCCGACGTCGAGCGCGATGAAGCCGGCGTGCCTGCCCATCACCTCCACGAAGAAGGTGCGGTCGTGGCTGTCGGCCGTGTCGCGCAGCTTGTCCACCGCCTCCATCGCGGTGTTGACGGCGGTGTCGTAGCCGATCGTGAAGTCCGTGCCGTACAGGTCGTTGTCGATCGTGCCGGGCGTTCCCACCATCGGCACCCCGAACTCCTCGTAGAAGAGCGAGCCCCCCTGGAACGTGCCGTTGCCGCCGCACGCCACCAATCCCTCGATGCCGAATCGCTCGATGGAGGCGTGCGCCCGGGCCCGCCCTTCGGGGGTGAAGAACTCCGCGCTGCGGGCCGTGCCGAGGATCGTGCCGCCGTGGCCGATGATCCCGGAGACCGAGCCCGCGTTCAGCGGGATGATATCACCCGCCAGCATTCCCTTGTAGCCGTGGCGGATGCCGAACACCTCGAGCCCCTGCGCGATCGCGTACCGGACAACCGCGCGAATGTTCGCGTTCATTCCGGGGGAGTCGCCGCCGCTGGTAAACACACCGATCCGTTTCATATGCCGTGTCTTTCCGAAGTGAGAGCAGATGGGAGCGGCAACATTGCAGTGGCGCAGTGTTGCCGACATTCCCCAAATTACGCCCGAGTCGACCGATCGCCCGCATTCGGGGAGCGACTCATTTCGAGGATTCAATGCCTCACTCTCGACAAGGGTGCGGGGGGATGTCATCCTCGCGCATGCGGGGAGCGGCACGGCCGGCGCCATGGCTACGCTTCGCAGCTCTTCGGATCCCGCGCTCGCGATCTCACGGTGCCAGGCCCATCCCATCGGCAAACCGTATCCGATTCCAATCCCATGACACCCATCGACCTGTATCCGCTTTCGGAAGACCGCCTGGCCGACTTCGCGTCGTTGACCGCCGAGGGTGAGCACGGCGGCTGCTATTGTGCGTTCTGGCACCTTCGCATCACCTCCATGGACCAGTGGCTCGATCGCCAGCGCGACACCCCCGAGCTGAACCTGGACTGCATCCGGGGGCGCGTCACGGCGGGCTTCCACACCGGCGTGCTGGCCTATCGCGCGGGGGAACTGCTTGCGTGGATCTCCGTCTCGCCCGTGCCGGAGGTCTACTGGACCTGGCGCCGCGTGGCCGCGCTCGGTGAGGAGGCGCGAACCGTGGCCGGCATCACCTGCATCAACATGGCCCCCGCCGCGCGCGGTGCCGGTCTGCAGCGGCCGCTGCTCGAGGCGTTGTCGGAGTACGGGAGGGCGCAGGGATGGAGCGCGATCGAGGCCTATCCGTTCGACGATGAAGCCGTCGCGCGGCACGGCGCCGCCCTGCACTGGCCGGGGCTGGCCAAGCGATTCCGCGAGGCCGGCTATGTGCGCGTCGAGCCGCACTGGCTGAGCAGCGAGGAGCACCCGCGCTCGGTGTACCGCGTGGATCTGAAGCCGGCCGATGCCGACGTGGCGATATGATGCCGTGTCGGCCGGGCCGGCAGCCTCTCCACCACCAAGGAGCGGTAATGTCCCAGTTTGAGGGATGCGTCTTGTTCCGAGATGAACAGAACATTCGGAAAGATAGGCCGCCGCTCTGCGGCGCGTATACGGAAGAACGCGCCGCTCACTATAGATAGACCGCCGCTCCGCGGCGGAGAGCCCGTCGGCCCGGAGCGGCGATGACGGGACCTATCCACTGTCCGTGATCGGCGACCGGCCGTCAAGCGCAGTAGCGCCTCGCCGGGAGCGGTTTCCTTCGATGCGGCCTCTTTGGGTGCGACGACTGCCGTCCATCCAATCTGAGAGCGCGTCTGTAAAGCCGATTGTCGGTGAAGAACCGGGATTGTCATCCCTGTGCCTGCATCCCGATCCTATCGGGGCGTA
>CAZJYH010000885.1:0-2147 GCA_964549365.1 uncultured Alphaproteobacteria bacterium | reverse complement strand
GAGAGTGTTCAGCTTGGAGGAGAACAACTTCTTCAACCACTGGTCGATCGTGACGTTGCAGAAGAGGAAGTAGACGCGCGCGCGGCTCTTCGTGTTCGCGCGGATCACCCGCCCCATGAGTTGCACCATGAGAATGGAGTTCATCGGCGCGGTCATGACGATGATCGAGCGCGGGGCGTTGCCGACGGTATCGTCGAGCGAGATCCCGGTGCCGCCGGAACCGATCGTCGATATCAGCGCACGGATCTCCCCGCTCTGAAATCGCGCGATGTTCTGGAGGCGTTGCTGGCGTTCCCACTCGCCCGCCGTTCCGGTCACGACTATCGACGACGCGGACTCGTACGTCGATCATACCGACCTTGTCGCAAGCCGTTCCTTCAGAATGCGAACCACGCCCGCCTTTTTCTCGCCCCATGCCTTGGGCTCCTCGCCCTCTTCAACAAGGTCGGCGAAGATGAGCACCGATCGCCCCTCAAGCAGTTCACCGCGTGCCAGGCGCAGGCAATCGTCGATCTTGTACGGCTCCAGGGCGCGCTTCTGCTCCATCATGATCTGCCCGATCGGCGGCGGCGCTTCCTTTGCCTTGGCCTGCGCCCGCAAAGTCTCCTCGATCTTCTTCATCAGGCTCGTGACGGTCTCATCGGTCGGCACGTCGACCATCGAGGAAAATTCGAGGTTGGTCAGCGCAAGCTCCCGCTTCATCATTAGGCGCCCCTCGGTCAACCGGTCGAAGATGCGCGCCAGTCCGCGCGCGGCTTTCTCTTCCGGGAACTTGCTCGTCGCCACGTATTCGGCGCGTCGAATTACCTCGCCGTTCTTGTTGCGCTCTTCCGGGATGCGATGGTATCCGATCTCTTTCATCTCGCGCTGGAACTGATCGGCGTTCTGGAACAGTCCCGCACGCTTGAGGTAGAGGATATCCCCGGGCTTGTCGGCGGGCGTGGCGGTGGCGAACAGAACGCGCGGCGCATTCTCGGAGAGGATCTCCGCCCGTTCAGCGCGCAGCGATCCCCCCGCCTCGGTGTTCTTCAGATTGTGGGCCTCATCGTAGATCAGGCACGATATCGAGTCGGTCCACCCCTTGAGGAGTTCGGCCTGTACCTCTTTCCATTCGTCCCCGGCCGCGATCACGGCGGCGGTGCGCGGATCCTCCTGTTGGCGTTCGTTGATGGCCTGAATCCGTTGCTTCTTCTCGAACTTGTTCAAACGATCGTTGGCGTTGATCTCCCTGCGTTCGGCCGTGTATTGCTTCTCGGCAATCTTGAGTTGTCGATGGGCTTCGTTGACCGCGAGCTGTACCGGATGGTTCTTCAGAAACGGGAGGTTCGACAGATCGTGATACGTGCCGACGTTGATACCGTCGACGATGCCGATATCGGTACGGAAACGCACCACGTTGATCCCGCCGTCGGCGAGCGTCGGGCGCTCGGTGTACGGCACGTCGTCGCCGTCGTACAGCCCTGCATAGCTCGTGGGGCGACGCGCCGGACGGATGCTTGCGTCGAATCGATCCGGTGTTGCAAGGCCGAAGAGATCGGCCGCATCGGCAAAGAAGCTGCGTTGTACGATCTGGTCGCTCGCCGTCAGAATGAGCACCGGCTTGCCGGTGGTGGTGTACCAGTAGATGGCCGGAAGCAGCAGCTCGGCCGTCTTGCCGATGCCGGTGCCGTCGGTGTTGAGGAACCCGCCGAAATTGCGGAGTGCTTCGATCGTGTAGTTCGCTCCCTCGATCACATGCGGCTTGAGTTTCGGCGAGAGATAGGCGCGGTCGATATAGAACCCCTTCGCCTGGCCGGTCAGCTCGGCGCGGGCGGTGATGATCCCGGGCTCACGGAACTCCTTGTCGATCGCCGTGGCGGGGCGATCGGGAAGCACAAGCACCTCGGCGTCGTCACCCTCGATGCGCCACCGATCGGCGGTCAACGCCTGGGCCTCGATCGTCTCGTCGGTCCGCTCGTTGCGCAGCGTGATGGTTCCATCATCAGGATCGATGGCGTCGACCGTCCACAGTGCCTGCGTGCGACGGTTACGCAGACGCAGCCCAACCTCGGGCGGGATCGTTTCGACGAGGGCGGCGGCATCGACGAGTGGTTTGTCCAGCACGATCAACGCGATGTCGATCGAAATTTCACGGTCGATGTCGACGT
>CAZJYH010000884.1:0-2154 GCA_964549365.1 uncultured Alphaproteobacteria bacterium | reverse complement strand
GGTGAAGCATTCGATCCTGCCACGGCCGAGCGCAGCTTTCATTTGTACGTGAGCGACATCGGGCAGTCGGTTTTCATCCCCCCGCTCGCCGCCAGGCTCCGGACGATCGCGCCCAACATTCATCTATCGACACACTACGTGCCGCTCGAGACGGCGCAGCAGATGATGAAGCTCGGCCAGATGGATCTGGCGATCGGGAATTTCACCGGGCTGCATGCCGACTTCGTGCAGCAGAAGCTGTTCAATGAAAGCTATGCGGTGTTGGTGCGCGCGGATCATCCGGTGATCGGGACAACTTTATCCATGGAGCAGTTCTTCGCAGTCGAGCATATCGACTACACGCCAACCGCCGGCAGTCATGCGCATTTCGAAGCCGAGCTCACGGCGATCTCGGCCAAGACAGGAAAGGCCCGCAACGTGGCGCTCCGGCTGGCGCATTCCTTCGGGATCAGCCGGATTGTCGCTTCCAGCGACCTGATCGCCTGCGTACCGAGCCGGGTCGCAACGGCTCTTGCCAATTCGGACGACGTTCGCGCACTCGCTTTTCCGGCCGAGATGCCGACTGTCGATATCGCGCAATTCTGGCACGAGCGATGCCATCGCGATCAAGGACATCAATGGCTGCGTTCGCTGATCTACGAGATGTTCAACGACAAACGGCCGAGTGCCATTCCATAAGGTGAAAGCCGGTTCGCGTGTACCGATGCCCTCCCTGACGAACGACCGCTTTTGATATCCCTTTCGTGGGTCTGCAACGGCAGCAGTCGGGGCGCAAAACGGCCGGCGCATTTTGTTGGATACAAATAGGACTTTGCCCCTCAGTTCTCTCTTCGTTCCTCATATCCGGGAACTTGAAGGGAGACGAAATATGAGTGACCCGTACACCTCCTCCTTGCCCGGCGCGATCACACGAACGGTCGACGAAAAGCTCGACGAATTCGTCTCGGTACTGGACTTCGGTGCCGATCCGACCGGCGTAATGGACAGTACCGATGCATTCAATCTGGCGACGGGTGTTGCCGATCCGGCCACTGGCAACGAAGACTTGCCGCGCCGCGAGATCATCGTTCCGCGCGGCAAATATAGAATCGACGGAACGGTTTTCGTTCGCAAAGGCCAGCATCTTCGCGGCTACGGCCCGGGCTCGTACATCGATTGCACCAACCGCACCACTAACGCTCCAGTCATCGAACTCGGTTCAAATGATACTGGGCTCGACCCGGGTGGGCTCGGCACTGCGATTTCCAATTTTTGGTTCCATGGCCTCCTTGAGACCGCGCCTTGCATCCAACCCACAGATGCCGGCTACTGGATCGACCATTGCTTCTTCACCGCTTGTTCGATTGGCATCCAGAGCGGTGGCGGCGATGGCATCATTACCAATTGCCAGTTTGACATCAATTTGACCGACATTGTTATCCAAAACGCGGGAAACGTGACGATCTCATCCTGCAACTTCTTCAATGGTAACTACGGGCTTCGCATCCTAGCCGAGAATCGAGACATCGAGATCAACGGCTGTCACTTCGAATATCAGAAGTTCGCAAGCATTCTGCTTGGCGATGGCTCAGGCAATAGTCTCAACAGTCGAGGCATCGCAATCCGAGGAAACTCGTTTCTGATGAACGTCCAGTACGACACTTTTATGGGTTTTGTCTGTTTCGGCTGTTCGGATGCAGAAGTGGAGATCATTGGCGGGAATACATTCCGCAACGGCTATGGCGCCGCTGTGCGTGAGTTCATCGGGACCGGCAACAAACTGCTGATTCAGGATGCGCTCTTCGATGGCAAGCGAACGTGGATCGACCAGGACAATATCGCGCCGGATACTAGCTATGCGCAATCTACGACGATGATGGGCGTGGATGCATCAAATATGAATGTGACGATCAGGAGCGCCGTATTTCGGGACCTGCCTGGTCAGCCGGTCCTAGTCGGCGGCACGGTACCGACCAAGCTGTCCCTGTCTGATTGCATGTTCACCGGCAATACTGGTGGGACGACCGAGATTAGCATCACCAACTCGGCAGTCGGGTGCAGTGTCGATCTTTCCAACGTTCAGGGTGACGATACGCGCTCGCTCTATAACGCTCAACCTGCGGTGCCTGTGACCTCGCAGGGCCTGAAGCGGTGGTTGGGGCCCATCCAGACATC
>CAZJYH010000883.1:0-2175 GCA_964549365.1 uncultured Alphaproteobacteria bacterium | reverse complement strand
CACCGATCATTCCGGGTCGAATGGGGCCGGGCTCGTGTCCCGAACGCTCAGTCCACCGGCATGCTTCGGCGGATCGAAACGCGTCGTCGCGTTGTGTGGCATCAAGGTATTGGGAGGCAACCACAGCCACGGCGATACGCTGCCACGCTTCGGCAGCGGTGATTTTTTTGTCGAGAGGAATGCGAGGGTGGTGGGGCACGGGCAGCGAATGTGGAGTGGCGGACAGGCCGTGCGCTCAGTACCAAGTACCAAGAACAGGGAAGCGATCGGCGGGTCTTCGCGGTGAATGGGGATCTCCGACGGGAGCCCACATGGTGTGGAAGATCTCACGCAAAGGCGCAAAGCCGCCAAGCACGTCCGGGAGGAATGCAAGGACGGCGGACTAGATGGCTGCGGAGCGCCCCGATGCGGCGGGCCGCCTGCGCGCTACCTTCCGACTTTTTCTTTCCTCGGTCTCCTCTCCTCCCTCTTCAACACAGCAGGCCCGTCCACTTCCGTGAACGGGCCTGCATCCCAACGCTGAATTGTCGATTCCGAGCTCTCTCGTCCGTCAGTACCCGAAGACGTCGGCGAGGCTCAACTCCACCACACGACCATACTTCTTGAGCAGGTTCATGTCCACGCGCGTCTTCGAGCCGAGCACGCAGTACGCATACGAACGGCCCTTGTAGCGGGAGTCGTGGAACTTCTGCAGGTCGGCCAGCGTGATCCTGTCCAGCTCCTTGTACACATCCTTGCGCACATCATAATCCAGCCCGCGCTTCTCCGCGTTCAGGTATCCGAACAGGATTCCGGTCCTGATGATGCGCTCGGTCTGCAGCTGATTGCGAAGGCCGTCCTTCGCGGTCGAGAACGACTGCTCGGTGCGGGGCATGTCCGCCAGCAGCTCGTTCATCGCGGGGAGCGCCTCGCTCAGCTTGTCGGCCTGTGTGCCGACGTACGCCAGGATGTAGCAGGGATCGGTCTTCTTCTGCGGCAGCGAGTAGGACGCAAACGTCGAATACGCCAGCGCCTTCGACTCGCGGATCGTCTGGAAGATCACCGACGACATACCGCCACCGTAGTACTCGTTGAAGAGGGATGTGACGGGGATGAGGCCTGCGCTGAACGGCTCCGTCTTGTTCAGCCACACAACCTCCGCCTGCACCATGTCGAAGTTCACGAAGTAGACCACGTTCTCGTTCATGTCGCTGCGGGTGTACTCCGTGGCGGCAGGGTAGTCGCGCAGCGAGGAGGGAACGCGATGATTGGCGTCGAGCGTCGCGATCACCTGCGACTGCGATGCCGGGCCGTAGTACATCACACGATGCTTGTAGCCGTTGAGGTTCTTGATGTAACTCACCAGCTCGTCGGCCTTCAGGCCCCGCACATCGGACTCGGAGAGCACATCGGTGAACGGATTCTTCTTCCCGTAGACAGCATAGTTGCGAATGCCGCTCCAGAGGATCGTCCGCTTGTCCTGCTTCGCATCGACACGTGCCTTCAGCTCCTGCGCGATCACGCCGTCGAGCGCCTTCTGATCGGGCTTCACGTTGGCGAGCAGGTCCTCGAACAGCTTCAGGGCCGGCTCGAAGCTCTCCTGCAGCCCGGAGAGCGAGACATAGACCTGATCCTCTCCGGCGGAGACGCCGAACTCACAGCCGAGCTTGAAGAACTCCTTCTGCAGGGCTTCAGCGGAATACTTGTCGGTGCCGAGATACTGCAGGTACTTGATGGCGTACGGGAGCTTCTTGTCGTTGCGACGACCCATGTCGAAGACATAGTAGAGCGAGAAGAGCTGGTTCTCCGTGTTCGCCAGCGAGAGCATCGGCACACCGTTCTTCAGCGTGCCGCGCGAGATGTCGTTGCGGTAGTCCACGAACACCGGCGCGATCTCCGGCGCCTTCGTGCCGAGCACCTTCTTCAGGAACGGCGACTGCGCATCACGGTTGACGTCCACCGGCGTGATGGTCGGCTTCTCCACCTTCACCACGCCCTTGTCCTCGCCGTTGCGCTTGAACACGACAACGTAGTCGTTGTTGTAATAGCGGTTGGCGAAGTCCACCACGTCCTGCTTCGTGAACTCCGACATCTTCTTGAGCTTGTAGGCGTAGTCCGCCCAGTTCACTCCGGAGATGAACGCATCGAGCATGGCAGAGGCGCGCCCATCGTTGTTCTCGTACTGGCGGATTTGAT
>CAZJYH010000882.1:0-2179 GCA_964549365.1 uncultured Alphaproteobacteria bacterium | reverse complement strand
TCGGCCTCCGCCTCCAGACGAACGCGCATCTCCTCACGGTTCTTCAGGTCGTTGTCGTCGAGCTGCAGCGTAAGATGGCGGATGATGTGCTCCTCGAGCTGATAGAAGCGGTCCAACAGGGCTACGAGCTCCGCCGGGCCGTCCAACTGGTACTGCACGTAGTAGCCGTTGTTCTTCTTGTTGATCGGATAGGCAAGGCGGCGGCGGCCCCAATGGTCGGTCTTGGTGATCTCTCCGCCGTTGCGCGTGATGAACTCCGCGATGCGGGTCACCACCAATGCGATCGGTTCCTCTTCGAGCGCGCCGTTGATAATCACGGTCGTCTCGTAATGTCGTTTGCTCACGCTATGTATCTCCTATGGTTAACGTCTATGATTCGCATATCGCTAGCCCGAAGTCGATGCTTCGGGCAGGAGTCTGATGTCGTCTATCGTCGGCCGGCGCGGAGGCGCCTCAACTCGGTGCTCCGTCCGTCCCTTCGGTTCGTTGTTCGCTCTCGGCGTCCGGCGCTGCTTCGCGCCGGCGCGCGTTGATGATGTTCATCGCCCGCGCGGTCCCCTCGGTAATCCAGAGGAGCACCGCGTCGCGCGCGGCAATGATCATCTCACGAACAAGGTCCGACTCCTCCGCGCCGAAGGGTGCGAGGACATAGTCCACCATTTCACCCTGAGCGAAGTTGTCGCCGACGCCGCAGCGCAGCCGCGGGAACTGGTTGGTATCCAGATGATAGATCAACGACTCGGTGCCGTTGTGCCCGCCGGATGAGCCCGAAGGCTTCAACTGTATGCGGCCGGTGGGGAACTGCAGTTCGTCCACGAGGGCCAGCATGTCGGCGGGACTCACGCCGTAGCGTTCCAGGATCTGAGCGGCGGCGATGCCGCTGTTGTTCATGTAGGTCGTCGGCTTGGCGAGCACGAACTGCGTGCCTCGCACCTCACCGCGCGCCTCGTAGTACTCCCCGCGTCCGGCATCGAATCCGATGCCGAGGTGCTGCGCCACCGCGTCGGCCACAATCCAGCCGATGTTGTGGCGGGTTGCGGCGTAACGCGTGCCGGGGTTGCCGAGAGCGAGGATGACCTTCATGATGTCGTATCCGACGACGGATCACGGTGCGCCGGCGATGATGGCCGGCCGGCGCTCACGCCGGGATCAGTTCTCGGCCTTCCCCTTGGAAATCACTTCCGGCTCGGCGGCGGCTCCGCTGGTCTCCTCGGCCACGCGCGGCGGCGAGATGATCACCACGCTGAGATCGCCGGGGGTCACGAACTTGATGTTCGGCACGCTCAGATCGCTGACGTGGATCGAATCGTTCACGTCGAGGTTCGAGATGTCCACCTCGATGTGCTCCGGCAGATGCGCGGGCAGGCACTCGATCTCCAGCTTGTGCATCACCAGGTCAACGATGCCGCCGTTGCGCTGGCCGATGGCCTGTCCGTGCAACGCAACCGGCACCTCGACGGTGATGGTCTCATCGGCGGTGATGCCGAGGAAGTCGAAATGGGTAGGACGATCGGTGATGGGATCGAACGAGATGTCCTTCAGCACGCAGGTCTTCTCGGTGCCGTCGTCCAGCTTCATCCGCACCAGGTGTGATTCCGTGGTGTAGATAAGCGGGCGAAGCGCCAGCTCGGGGACCGCGACCGCGATCGGCTCCTCGCCGTGGAAATAGTAGATGCCGGGGACGATGCTCCGGCGGCGCAGGGAACGCGCCTCACTGCGGCCGAGCGTGCGCCGCTCGGCCTGGATGATGATTTCGCTCATGCTTCGGTTCCTTCCGTGAGTACGTGATTAATAAGCGAACGAGGTTGTCGAAAGAACGAGTTCGGAAAAGCCTACAGCTCGCTTGGCTGTGGAAACCCGCGCAGGATGCTCCCGCGCGCGGGGCCGAACGATGTCGGCGATGTGCTGCTGATCGACCGCTGGGCGATCGATCGGCTCAGTCCGTGTCGAAGAGCTTCGACAGCGACTGGTTGTCGTGAATTCTGAGGATCGCCTCGGCGAAGAGTTTCGCCACGGATTTCACGATGATCTTCGGCGACGGCCGCTTCAACGGGAGCGTATCGGTGACGATCAATTGCTCGATCGGCGAGTTCTCCAGCAGCTCGTATGCCTGGCCGCTCAGCACCGGATGCGTGCAGGTGCCGTACACTTTCGTGGCGCCGTGCCCCTTCAGCGCGAT
>CAZJYH010000881.1:0-2186 GCA_964549365.1 uncultured Alphaproteobacteria bacterium | reverse complement strand
GAGCTGCAAAGCGACGGGCGAAGGTGCTCCGTCGAACCCCACGTTCTCGATCTGGGACAAGACCTCGAGAATCGAAGCCGAGTGAGCGTTCGACGGTCGCAGCACGTACTCGCCGGATCGAACCACTGCGCCGGCATTGGCAACGCCTCATGCAGGAGCACCGGCGTGCTTCCACTGGCTGACGCGCTCAAAGCACTGCTGTTGTTGATGGAGGCCCAGGGCTACCCGTACGCCCTGCGTGGCGCGCTGGCACTGGGCGTGTGGTCACAGCCCCGGGGCACCAAGGACATTGACGTCACGTTGTGGCTGGACGGTGCGCCCCTGCGGGCAGCCCTGGAACACCTGACGCACCAGGGTGGGCGGGGTGACGTGGACCAGGCCTTGGCTGATGCGCAGAACAACGGGATGGGGGATGAGGGAATCGGTCATGATGGCGGTCTCCAATGGTGTTTGGTAATCACCACGACGCGGCCGCCGGACAAATCCGGCGGCCGCTCGCTTCGTTCGAAATGACCGTCGGCGATGCCGTTTAGTCGCAGTCGCCGAGCTCCTCCACCACAATCGAGACCGGGCAACTGTCCGGGTTCACCGTGATGGTGATGCAGCAATGGCATTCGACGAGGTAGACCTTGTGCGGTTGTCCGTCGGCCGGGACGGTAGCGCCGTTGTACTGCACGCTCACCACGTGGTATCCGCTCGGCAGGCTGTAGTACTGTGGTCCGGACGTCGGCCCTTTGAACGTGTGCGGGATCGAGACGCCGGTGCCTCCGTTGTCCTCCAGGTTCACCGCGAGGAAGAGCGGGAACGCGATGTTCGGCACACTGTTGCGGATGTCGATGGTGTAGTAAGCGGAGCAGATGTCGGCCTGAGCGCGGGCCTTGAGTGCGCCGGCCAGGAGCGTGACGGCCACCAGCGCGCATGCAAGCGCGATGCGGCGCAGAACGGTTGAACGGACCATGATGATATCCTCCAATGAATGTAGCACACGGCCGCTGCGGAGCGCGCAACGAGGCGGGCCCGCGGCCGAACCGTGTGGACGTTGTTGTATCGGGGGATAGAAGAGTGATGTCGCCGCGAAAGCGAACAAGCGTTCCGTGTAGGCGCCGGGCTGAACCCGTGGCGCAACAACGGTGAAACTACGGCCGTTCCCGGGTTCGGACAAGGCAGCCGCGGCCGGGCACACCGTCGCGACCGACGCCGGTCATCGCGTGCGCGTTGCCGCTTCGGGCGCGCCGAGCGAACACTGCCGGGCCCCTGCGTGCGTCTTCCTTTCGTTGCGCGATCCGACGTATCTTATCGGTTCGACTTTTCTCCAAGGCTCCACGAAGGGTATCACGCATGGACTTCAAGATCGTCTCGGACTACAAGCCCACCGGCGACCAGCCGGAGGCGATCCGACAACTCGTCGAGGGCATTCGTCGCGGCGACCGCTTCCAGACGCTGCTGGGCGTCACCGGCTCCGGCAAGACGTTCACGATATCGAACGTGATCCAGCAACTGGGGCGCCCCACGCTGGTGATCTCCCACAACAAGACGCTCGCCGCGCAGCTCTACGGGGAGTTCAAGAGCTTCTTCCCGACCAACGCGGTGGAGTTCTTCATCAGCTACTACGACTACTATCAGCCCGAGGCATACATCCCGAGCACCGACACCTTCATCGAGAAGGACTTCAACATCAACGACGAGATCGACCGCCTGCGGCTGAAGGCCACCAGCGCGCTGCTCGATGACCGCCGCGATGTGATCATCGTTGCCTCGGTGTCGTGCATCTACGGCATCGGCTCGCGCGACGCATACGGCGGGCAGCTGGTGCGCGTGAAGAAGGGGGATCGGATCGAGCGCAACCAGTTGCTCTACAGGCTGGCGGACATCCACTACTCGCGCAACGACGTGGACTTCTTCCGCGGCAACTTCCGCGTGCGCGGCGACGTGGTGGAGGTGATCCCGGCGTACGAGGAGGACGAGGGGATTCGCATCGAGCTGTTCGGCGACGAGGTGGAACGGCTCTCGCGGTTCGACCGACTCACGGGGAAGGTGATCGAGGAGATCGAGGCATCCACGATCTACCCCGCCAAGCACTTCGTGACCACGCGCCCGGAGCTTGCGCGCTCGATCAGCGAGATCCGCGACGAGCTCTACCTGCGTCTGCAGGAGCTGCGCGACGCCGGCAAGCTGCTGGAGGCGCA
>CAZJYH010000880.1:0-2190 GCA_964549365.1 uncultured Alphaproteobacteria bacterium | reverse complement strand
CGTCGTCGCTTCGCTCCTCCTCGCGAAGACCCCGGTTGTTCCTTGCCCAGGAATAGCGCACGCGTGCGCTCGGGATCTCGGAATGACAGCCTTCTCCCATACCCCGATCACCACATCCGGCTGATCACTCCGGTCAGCACGCGCGCCATTTTCGGCTCGGCGGTGTTGGCCGCCGCGATGATCTCCGCGATGTCCGCCTCGGCGAGGTTGTCCGGGAAACACTCGTCGGTGATGATCGAGATGCCGAGCACGCGCATCGCCATGTGGCGCGCCACGATCACCTCCGGCACCGTGCTCATCCCCACCACGTCGGCGCCGATCGTCCGCAGGAAGCGATACTCCGCACGGGTCTCAAGATTGGGCCCGGCCACCGCCACGAACGTTCCCTTGTGCAGCTTGATTCGTTCCTCCAGCGCCACCTCCTCGGCCAGCGCGATAAGCTCGTGGCTGTACGGCTCCGACATGTCGGGGAAGCGCGGGCCGAGCGAGTCGTCGTTCGGGCCGATCAGCGGGTTGTCGCCGAGCAGGTTGATATGATCCTCGATCAACATCAGATCGCCGCGCCGATAGAGCGGGTTCATGCCGCCGCACGCGTTCGACACCACCAGCGTCGCGGCCCCCAGCTCGCGCATCACGCGCACCGGGAACGTGATCTGCCGCATCGTGTATCCCTCGTAGAAGTGGAAGCGTCCCTGCATCGCCACCACGTCACGCCCGCCGAGCGTCCCGAGAATCAGCCGCCCCTTGTGCGACTCGACCGTCGAAAGCGGGAAGCCGGGGATGTCGGCGTACTCGATCACCGCGCGCTTGTCGATCTCATCGGCAAGACGGCCCAGCCCCGTGCCGAGGATGATGCCGACCGATGGGACGAACTCGCCGCCGGCCGCCGCGCGTATCACGGATGCGGCCTGCGCCATCATTTCACGAAGGGGTTGTTCAGGAGTCGACATATCGATCGGCGTTTCGAGTGAGAAGAATGCAGTCGGCGGCGAGCGGCGTGCAGCAGGGCCGCCGTTTCAGGCGCCGAGCCGCCGCCCACCGGCGAGCGCATGGCGCAGCGAGAGAATCCCCGTCAGGCCGAAGCCGAAGAGGAACATGAGCTGGAAAGGGATCAGCGACAACTCCACCCAGCGGATGGAGAAGATCATGCCGGCCAGAAAGTAGCAGGCGAGCAGCAGCTCGATCACCACCTCGAACTTCACCTTCGAGTACCGGTACCGGCTGGAGAGCCAGTTGTCCTTGGCCGTGAGGATGTTGTACTTCGGCGTCCGCTCGAACGCAGTCTTCCGGTTGAACAGCGCCTCGAACACGGCGCGCGTGTTGCTGACGGCCAGGCCCATCGTGCCGGCCATGAAGAGCGGAAAGATCATCATCCGATGCCGCCAGTCCTCGCGGATGTCGCGCTGGGCGAAGAGGTAGAAGAGCAGGGTGGAGACCGAGCTGAGGACGAAGACGCCCATGATGTCGAAGTAGATCGCAAGATCGGGGCGCGACTTCTTCAGGAAGAGCACCGGCACGTTGAGCACGGCGATCAACAGGATGCACGGGAAGACGATGTTCGAGGTCAGATGCGCCGTCGCGTGCAGCTTCACCGCCAGCGACAGGTTCGAACGCCAGACCGCGGGGAGATGTTTCTTCGCGGTCTCGATCGCCCCCTTGGTCCATCGGAACTGCTGCGACTTCATGCCGTTGATCTCCGACGGCAGCTCCGCCGGAACGGTGAGATCGTTCAGGTAGAGGAAGCGCCATCCGCGTAACTGCGCGCGGTAGGAGAGATCGAGGTCCTCGGTGAGCGTGTCGGAGTGCCAGTTGCCGGCGTCGACGATGCACTCCTTGCGCCACACGCCCGCCGTGCCGTTGAAGTTCATGAAGTAGTTGGCGCGGTTGCGCACCTGCTGCTCCATCGCGAAGTGGGCGTCGAGCGCGATCGCCTGGATGCGGGTCAGCAGGCTGTAGTCCTGATTCAGATGCTCCCAGCGTCCCTGCACCAGGCCCAGCCGCGGGTCGGCCTCCAGGTGCGGGATCGCCCGCCGCAGGAAGTCGGGCTCCGGGAGGAAGTCGGCGTCGAAGATGGCGATGTATCGTCCGGTGGCATGCTCCAGCCCCGCGCGCAGCGCCCCCGCCTTGTAGCCGCCTCGGTCGGTGCGGTGGAGCACCTCGATGTCGTGCCCCTTCTCACGCATGATGTTC
>CAZJYH010000879.1:0-2191 GCA_964549365.1 uncultured Alphaproteobacteria bacterium | reverse complement strand
CAACCCAAGCCCGCGCACGCCGCGCACCATGTCGAGCACGCGGTCGAAGTCCGAATTGTCGCGCACCTCGCGCCACGCCGCCCCCATGCAGAAGCGGGTGGAGCCGGCATCGCGTGCGGCGGTGGCGGAGACCATCACTTCGTCCAGATCCATCAGGCGGTGCGCCTGCAGTCCGGTGCTGTAGCGCGCGGCCTGCGGACAGTACGCGCAATCCTCAGGGCAACCGCCGGTCTTGATCGAGAGCAGCGTGCAGCATTGAATGCGTTCGTAGGAGTGATGCGCGGTGTGAACACCGGCGGCGCGGGCGATGAGCGAAAGAAGCGGCGAACCGTACAACTCGGCAACCTCGTCGAGCGTCCAGTCCGTACGGATGGGGAGATCGGTAGACATCGGAAGGATCGATCAGTAGAGTGAACGAACAGGATGAGCGCCGCGAAGATACGCGACAATCGAATTCGGCCGTCAACATTCGTCGTTCAAAATGGTAGCGCGCGGGGTATGGTTCTGGGTGTTGGGTTATGGGTGATGGCCTTTGGGTTCCTCTGCGGTGTCTTTTTCACGGGCCGTTCCTCATTACCTTGATGGATGATCTGTCCGGCCTTGCACCCCGGGGTGCCGAAGATGAAGAGAACCCTGCCGCCGGTGGTGTCGCTCCGCTCAAGCGCCGGCTAATGGCTTCGAACCCTCCGGGTTCGGGAAACACCATCCGCCCGTCTCCTTTCTCTCCCTTCTTTGCTCCCTTCAGACTTCCGCGCTCAAGGTACCACCCGCCCTTCCGAACGCCCAGAGTCCAGCGTCCAGAATGACGGACCACAAGGACAACTCTGCAACGCCACTCGCAACCCGCCACTCGCAACAACCCGCCACTCGCACCCCGCGACTGGCGACCATGATCTCGACGAGTGCCCAGCGTCCAGGCACCAGCGTCCACCTGACCATCGCGCCGTGCACTGATCGATGCAGCATGAACCACCTTCCCTCACTACCTTTGTGGCTCACGAACACATGCACATGGCTGAAACCGTCGAGAACCTGATCCCCGCCCCCGCGCACAGAGAACTGCCGCCGAACGCCCTTCGGTGGTATGCCGATCCCGCGATCTTCGAGTTCCCCTCCACCGCGCACGTCAAGGCGTTGGACGGAATCATCGGCCAGCAGCGCGCGCTCGGCGCACTGACGATGGGAGCCGAGATATTCTCCCCCGGCTACAACATCTTCGTCAGCGGCCTGTCGGGCACCGGACGCCTCTCCACCATCAAGAACATGCTGGAGCGCATCCGCCCGAACTTCAACGTGCCGCACGATTACGCGTACGTTCAGAACTTCGACAACCCGGACGCCCCGAAGCTGTTGACGTTCCCGCGCGGCAAGGCGCTCGGATTTCAGAAGGCCGTCGCTTCGACCATCACGTATCTGCGCGCGCAGATCACCAAGATGTTCGACGACGAGAAGTTCCGCGCCGGTCGCGCGAAGATCGTCGACGATTTCCAGGGGCGCGAGCGGGCCATGCTCGACACGTTCGACGAGAGCCTGCGCCCGAAGGGTTTCGCGCTCGGACAACGCAAGACCGGCGAGGCGGTGCAGCCGGAGATCCTCCCGATCATCGCCGAGAAGGCCTACCCGATCGAGGCGGTCTCGAAACTGGTGGAGGACGGAACGCTTACCACGGAGCAGGCCGACGAGATCGGCCGGACCTACGCGGAGTTGAAGGGAACGCTCTATGGCCTGGCGCGGCAGGGTATGCAGTTGTCGATGGAATTCCAGAAGGCGATCAGCTCGTACGAGCATGAGGCCGCGCGTATGGTGGTGGAGTCGTCGATCGACGAACTCCGCTCCAAGTATCCCTTCGAAGGCGTCCGCGCGCATCTCGACGCGATGTGCGACAACATCCTCGAGGATCTGGAGACGTTTCGCCAGGCGGGCGAGGAGACACCGGACGAGGATCCTGCCAAGCACGACATGTTCACGCAGTACGCCGTCAACGTCGTGCTCGACAACGCCCGCACCACGGGAAGCCCGGTCATCATCGAGACCACGCCGACCTTCGTGAACCTGTTCGGCACGATCGAACGCATCTACGATCCCCGATCCGGTACGTGGAGTACGGATTTCACGCAGATCAAGGGGGGATCGCTGCTGCGCGCCGACGGCGGCTACCTCATCATCAACGCCACCGACGCGCTCTCCGAGC